>CAMVNL010000333.1 GCA_947168785.1 uncultured Clostridia bacterium
GCTTCTTCCTGCTGCGCACCTTCCCCTTCGGCACCGACGGCAACTTCTCCAACGAACTGCTCATCAAGACCATCAACATCGACCTGGCCAACGACCTGGGCAACCTCGTCTCCCGGACCGTGGCCATGGTGGAAAAATACTTTAACAGCACCCTGCCCGCCGGGCAGGAAGCCGCCGACGCCGACGCGGACCTGATCGGCATGGTCGCGGGGCTTCGCGACAGATACGAAGACGCCATGGAGCGGTTCCAGTTCCAGGACGCGCTGGAGGAGGTCTTCAAGGTCATCGGCCGCGCCAACAAGTATATTGACGAGAACATGCCCTGGGCCCTTGCCAAGGACGAGAGCAAAAAGGCCCGTCTCGCCGCCGTCATGTATAACCTGCTGGAGACCGTTCGCGTCTGCGGCACCCTGCTGATCCCCTTCATGCCCGAAACCGCCGACAAGATCTTTGCGCGTATCGGCGCGGACGAGACCTGCCGCACCTGGGAGAACGCCGCGGTATGGGGCGTGCTGCCGAAGGAAACCACCGTCGTCAAGGGCGACGCCCTCTTCCCCCGCATCGACGAGGAGAAGGCGCTGGCGGAGCTGGACGCCCTGCGGGAGGCGCAGAAGAAGGCCGCCCTGCCCGCCGTGGAGACGGAGCCCCTGAGCGAAGAGAACGTGGATTTCGACACTTTCTGCAAATCCGATATGCGCGCCGTGAAGGTGAAGGCCTGCGAGGCTGTGAAAAAGAGCGACAAGCTGCTGAAATTCACACTGGACGACGGCAGCGGCACAGACCGCACCATCCTCTCCGGCATCCATCACTACTATGAGCCGGAGGACCTGATCGGCAAAACCTGCGTCGCCATTCTGAACCTGCCGCCCCGCAAGATGATGGGCATTCCCTCCTGCGGCATGCTGATCTCCGCGGTGCATAAAGAGCACGGCGAGGAAAAGCTCCACCTGCTGATGGTGGACGATTCCATCCCGGCAGGCGCAAAACTCTGCTGATGTTTACCAATATTTTTGACACCCACGCCCACTATCACGACCGTCAGTTTGACGGGGACAGGGACACCCTGCTCGCGGAGCTCCCCTCCGCGGGCATTTTCAGAGTGGTGAACTGCGGCACCGATACCGCCACATCCCGGACATGCTGCGAATACGCAGATCAATACGATTATATCTACGCCGCCTGCGGCGTCCATCCCCACGACTGCGGCGCGGCGGAGGAAGATTGGGAGGAAACGCTGCGGAAATTGCTCTCCCACAAAAAATGTGTGGCCGTGGGCGAGATCGGCCTTGACTATCACTACGATTTCTCCCCCCGGGAGACGCAGAAGCGCTTTTTTGAACGCCAGCTTCAGCTGGCTAAAGAATTGGACCTGCCCGTCATCATCCACGACCGGGAGGCCCACGCGGATACCTGGGAGCTGCTGCAAAAATACGCCCCGAAGGGCGTGGTACACTGCTTTTCCGGCAGCGTGGAGATGGCGCGGGACGTGGTGGACCTGGGCATGTATATCGGCCTCGGCGGCGCCGTCACCTTCAAAAACGCCAGAAAGCCCGTGGAGGTGGCCAAATTCGTCCCGGAGGACCGCCTGCTGCTGGAAACGGACTGCCCCTATATGGCGCCGGTCCCCTACCGGGGCAAGCGCTGCGATTCCCGGCTGATCCCCTGCGCGGCGGAGCTGATCGCGGAACTGCGCGGCATGGATCCCCAAACGCTGATCGACCGGACAACCGAAAACGCGAAAACGCTGTTTCATATCAACTGACAGGAGGCGCCCATGAGTTCCCCCAATGAGATGATCAACAAGATCCTGGCCGCCGAAACCTTTATCGACCGGTCCTACATGAACGACCTGAACCGCTACCGGGTGATGACCGTTCCCTCCCACGAGCTGAACAACCAGCTGATCCGGCTCTACCGGATCGCCAAGATCGTCTACGACAGCGACGAGGCGATGGACGAACGGCTGGTCAGCATCTTTCACGCCGTCATGCCCTTCTGCCGCAGCCTTGTGCTGATCATCAGGGGGACGGCGGACCGCGCCGAGCTGTATCTGGGCGTCAAGGCCGCCATGGCGGGCAACGCGCCGGTGGCCGGCAGCGTGCTGCACGATTCTTTTCTCGGCAATTTCCCCGGAACGCGCCTGGAACCGCTGGATTCGGACGCGCTGACCTCCGTTTTCGAGAGCTTCCGCCGGGGCGGGGAGCCCGTGAGCGTCGCCTCCCTCAGCATGATCCCCTCCGAACGGGGACAGGGGAAGACCTTCGTGCAGGGGCTGGAAAAATTCATCGACGCCATGCGGGGGTACGACTACACGGTGGAGATCATCGCCTCCCCCAAGAGCGCGCAGGAGGCCGACGCCAGACGGCAGGGACTGGAGGACATCTATACCGCCCTTTCCCCCTTCGCCAAAGAGACCGCCTCCCACGGGGTCAACGTCAGCGACGCCCAGACGGAGGGCGTCAATGAGAGCATTTCCCGGTCCATCTCCGACGGCATTTCAAAGGCCGTCGGTCACTCGGAGGGGCACAGCCGGGGTACCAACAGCAGCCTGAACATCGGCCTTGCCATGCTGTTGAATTTCGGCTTTATGCACGGCCGCAGCGATAACTATAACGTCTCTTCCAGCAATACCGATACCCGCACCTACAACACGACCAATACCGATACCTACGGCCGCCATTCATCGCAGACCCACACACAGGGCACCACGGACAGCCTTTCCGTTGAATACCGCAATAAGACGGTGGAAAACCTGCTGGAAAAGATCGACAGGCACCTGACGCGGATCAAGCAGGGGGCCGCCTACGGCCTGTGGGAAGCCGCCGCCTTTTTTATCGGCGAGAAAAAGACCGCCGCCATGGCCTCCGGCATTTACGCGTCCCTGCTGGCGGGGGAAGAGAGCGGCATTGAAAACGTCAATATCAACTTCTTTGAAGAGTCCGACCGGGATATGGACGCCATCCGGCAGGCCCTGTGCGCCTGTCAGCTTCCGCTGTTCCGCATCCCCATGTACGAGATGAACGGCGGCGCGCCGGACGTCTATTTTTCCGCGCCCACCTGCTATATCAACGGGCGGGAGCTGGCGCTGCTCATGAACCTGCCGCGCAAATCCGTGGCGGGGGTCAACGTGACGCGGACCGCGGAATTCGGACGAAACCCGAAATCCGCCGCCGCGCAGGGGCGGGATTGCTTCCGGATCGGCGCCGTCTATCACATGGGGCAGACGGAACGCACCCCGGTGCAGCTGGACCGGAAGAGCCTGACGGGCCACTGCTTTGTCACCGGCTCTACCGGCAGCGGCAAATCCAACACCGTCTACCGATTGATCGAGGCCCTCTGCGAAGCGGACCCGGAGATCCCCTTCCTGGTCATTGAACCCGCCAAGGGCGAATACCGG
>CAMVNL010000334.1 GCA_947168785.1 uncultured Clostridia bacterium
CGGCCCATGACCCAGCTGAGCAGGTCGCCGCAATAGCCGCCGGTCACTTTCCTTTCGCCGTCCGGGATGGTAACAGGGGTCAAAGCGTATTTTGCCGTCAGTTCATTGACTGTCATCCGCGTTCTCCTTTTGCTGTTCCCGCTGCTGCAACACCACGCAGCAACGCTCCGGCGGGGCGACGCCCTTGACCTGATCCTCCGCGAAGGCGCGGCAGGTGGGGGCTCCGCAGGCGCCGCAGTCGATGCCCGGCAGCGTTTCGCGCAGCTTCTGGATCTGCGCCATCATACGCATGGATTCCGCCATGCTGTCGCTGAGCTTTGCCAGCGGCATATAAGACGGGAAGGAATCGGTGATAAAGCTTTCCGGAATATAGGACTGGTCCGGAGAGACGAAGTTTTTAGAAACGGGAAGATACCGCCGCACCGTCTGAAGCCGCGTTTTCGCGATAAACGGGTTTTCGATGGTCATGATGCCGCCCACGCACCCGCCGATACAGGCGTTGAGCTCCACGAACTCGATCTGCGGGATATTGCCGTTCTCAATGGAATCCAGCACCTGAATACAGTTCTCAATGCCGTCGGCGTAGAGATAGTTGTCGTTGAGCAGGGCGGAGGACTCTCCCCCGCTGGACGCCCAGCCGATGCCGATCATGCCGGATTCCGAGCCGGTGGTTTTCTTTCCGGACTGGCCGGGGTTCTTCATGGCACCCAGCAGCTGGAAATAGATGTCGTTCAGCGCCACCACTACGTCCACGTGGCTCTGATAGTCGCCGTAGCCGTTGCGGATGTAACTGACCTTTGCGGGGCACGGCGTGATGAAGAACACGCCGATCTCATTATCGTTCAGTTCGGGATGCTGCTCCTTCGCCCGTCTGCGCGCCTCCATGGCGGCGATCTCCATGGGCGGGAGGAGCGGCAGGATATTGTCTTTCAGATAGGGGAATCTTAAGGAGATCAAACGGGAGATCACGGGGCAGGCGGAGCTGATGACGGGCTTTTTGATGCCCTCCGTCTTTAAGTACATCCGCGTATAGGCGGACACAAACTCCGCCGCCTTGGCCACCTCGAACACGTCGTCAAAGCCGATATCCAGCAGCGCCTGCAGCACCACGTCCACGTCGTCAAGCCCGTCGAACTGGCCGAACAAAGCGGGGGCCGGCATGGCCACCTTCCATTTATAATGGAGGTAATGCTCGAACTTGCTGCACATGGCCTTTTTGGCGTTGTGGGGGCACAGCCGGATACATTCGCCGCAGTCGATGCACCGGTCGGTGTTGATCTCCGCGTGGCCGCCGTTTATTCTGATGGCCTCCGTCGGGCAGTGCCGCACGCAGGTGGTGCAGCCGGTGCACTTTTCCACGTCCAGCACGACGGAATGTCTGTAAGAATCCAAAAAATCACCTGTTAATCAAACAAAAATGCACATGGTAATCACGGTCCCCTTGCCAACCTTGGATTCGATCCGCATCTCGTCGGTATAGCGCTTCATATTGGGAAGACCCATGCCGGCACCGAAGCCGAGAGAACGGACGTTGTCCGTGGCGGTGGAGTATCCCTCCTGCATGGCAAGGTCGATATCGGGGATGCCGGGGCCGTGGTCGGAGAGCACGATGACGATGCGGTCCTCAAACACGTCCACGTCGGCGGCGCCGCCGCCCGCATGGATCACCATGTTGATCTCGCCCTCGTACATGGCGATGGACACGCGCCGGATGATCTCCGGCGGGAAGCCCAGCTCTCTTAGATTTTTCTTGACCTGAACGGAGGCCTGTCCCGCTGAAACAAAGTTTTCTCCGTCAACGTCAAAGTGGAACGTAAGGGAATCGGTCATGCCGTGGGATTGGCGCCGAGACCGTTGGCATAAAGGGTGCCGCAGGCCTCATACATACGCATTTTCGTGGCCAGCACGGCGATGCCGCTATCCTTCGCGATCTCCAGCATTTCGGGCGTGGGCCGCTTGGAGCGGACGAACACCACGCAGATCATATCCATCATCTCAGCGGTTCTGATGACTTGTGAATTGACAAGACCTGTCAGAAGAACAGCCTGATCCTTCACATAGGCCAGCACGTCGCTCATCATATCGCTGCCGCAGGCGGAATGGATATCGCTGTCGAGCCGTTCCTCGCCGCACAATACCTCAGCGTCAAGCAGTTCTTTCAATTTACCGATCGTCATAATCTCTGTTATTTTATTCCTTATTCGTATTTTGCCATGATGCCGGGAAGCATATCGGGGGTCAGGCGGCCGTAGACGTCGCTGTTGACGGTCATAACGGGGGCCAGGCCGCAGGCGCCGATGCAGCGGCAGGCTTCAAGGGAGAATTTCAGGTCCATGGTGCACTCGCCGGGTTCGATCTTCAGCATCTCGGACAGCTTGTCGATGATGTTCTGCGAGCCCTTGACGTAGCAGGCTGTGCCGAGGCACACGGAGATGTTGTATTTGCCCTTGGGGGACAGCGCGAACTGAGCGTAGAAGGTGGCGACGCCGTAGACCTTCTCCAGCGGCACGTCAAGCCCCTCGGCGATCATGACCTGCACCTCATAGGGCAGATAACCGTAGATATCCTGCGCCTTCTGCATGACGGTCATCAGGAAGGTTTTGTCGCCGTTCGCGGAAGCGATGGCTTCCTTCAGAAGCGCCTCCTGCTCCGGCGTACCGTTGAACGGAACTTTGCTGATTTTCTTGACCATTCTGTGTTTTCCTCCATGTATTATAGAAATAATATCAATTAACCGATTCTTGGACGCCGTAAAATCGGCGTCGCATTAGCACATAGCTAAACAGCTAACATTATAACACAAGTTTTTCGGCAGGTAAAGAGATATGTCGAAAAAAATTCCCCGTAATTCGAGGAAATTTTTATGAAAATCACTTGTTTTTTGAGATCAGCGCAGATATAATGAGTGAGAATAAAAAATTGGAGGCAATTTCATGGAAAATAAGGTACTTGTGGAAACCTCTGCAAGACACGTACACGTCACGCAGGAGCATTTGGAAATCCTCTTCGGCGAGGGATATGAGCTGACCAAGAAAAAGGATCTCTCCCAGCCCGGCCAGTTCGCCTGCAACGAGAGAGTGGCCATCGTCGGCCCGAAGAACCAGTTCCCTGCCGTGTCCATCCTCGGCCCCGTGAGAAAAGCGACGCAGGTGGAGCTTTCCGCTTCCGACGCCCGTTCCATCGGCGTGACCGCTCCCGTGCGCGAGTCCGGCGACATCGCCGGTTCCGGCGGCTGCAAAATCGTCGGCCCCAAGGGCGAGATCGAGATCAGCGAGGGCGTGATCGTCGCCAAGCGCCACATCCACATGACCCCCGCCGACGCCGCCGAATACGGTGTGGAGGATAAGCAGGTGGTGAGCGTTAAAATCGATTCCCCCGACCGCAGCCTGATCTTCG
>CAMVNL010000335.1 GCA_947168785.1 uncultured Clostridia bacterium
GGCTCGCCGTTGACGCCCTCCCGGTTGACCACGGCGTCGGAGTCCTGATACTCCATGGCGGGACGGCTGTTCCAATCGGAAGCAAGGTCGCCCGCGCTGCCCCAGGCCCAGATGCGGACGTCGGAGGGCTCCGGGTTGGTCTGGTCGATCAGGTAGACGTCTACGGTTTGCGGGTTGTCGATGTGAGGCTCGACGCTGAAGTTGTCAATGGCCGCGGGGGGCTGGTTTCCGACGCTGCTGTCGTTCGTCCAGAAGAATCCCACCCGGTAAACGCCCTCCGGGACGGCTGTTTTTGTGAGATTCATAGTCTGCCAGTCCCTCGATCCGCACAAGAAGCTGCCCTGATCCAGGGCGATCCAATCCTCGGGCAGAGAATTTTCAAAATCTGACGGAATAACACCGGGCGTCAGCACAGCGCTTTCCGGCACCAGAGCCACCCGGAGATAGTCATAGTCTTCCTCGCCGTTGCAGATCCAATCGTAGGCAAAGTCATATTCTCCGCCCGCGAAGGAGAAGGCCTTCTCGGCGAAGGTGAAGCTCGCGCCATTCGGGGAATACCTGTGGCTGCTGTCGTCGTTGGAGATGTAGAGGGACTTGCTGCCGCCGTTGCTGACAGCCTCGCCTACGATCCAGCGGTTCGTCTGGTCCTCGTTCCCCTGCTTCCAGGTGTTCTCTCCCTCAAAGTCCTCGGTATAGCCTTCGTCCGCGGAGACAGGGCCCTCGACGGGGGTGTAGTTGCCGGGAGCAATGCTGAAATTGTCGATGGCGCCGGCAGGCTGAGTTCCCGCGCTGGTGTCGTTCCGCCAAATGATCGCTGCCCGGTAGAGGCCCGCCGGGACCTGGACGTCTTCATAGATGTCGTGCTGCCACTCGCTCTGGAGGTTGAGCTTCGCTCCGCCGTCAATGGAGATCCATCCTTCGGGCAGACCGTCGGCGCTGAAGTCTAAGGGGTAGGTGGAACCCGCCGTTACCTCAAAGTCCACGGGGATCAGGGCCATACGGATAAAGTCGTAAGCTGATTCGCCGTCGCCGCGCCAATCGTAGGCGAAGTTATAATTGCCGCCTTCAAAGCTGAAGGTCTTTTCGACAAAGACAAAGGAACTTTTGTAGACGGTATAGGTGTTGCTTGCGCCGCCGTCGTTGGAAACGTAGAGGGCCTTGCTGCCGCCGTTGTTGACGGCTTCGCCCAGGTACCAGGCGTTGGTCTGGCTGCCGTTCTGGATCGTCCAGGTGAATTCGCCTTCAAAGTCATCAAAGAAGCCCTCGTCGGCGGAGGGGAACGCGGCGGGCGGCTGCTCCTCGATCACCTGGGCCCGCATATAGCGGCCCCGGGGCGCGCCGTCGCTGTAGACGCTCCAGCTGAGGTTGTCGTCAGAGGTTTCGAGGAGGATCCCCTCGCTGTTGAAGTTCAGCGTGCCGTCGCTGACGCCTTCGTAGCCGGCGCCGATGCCCACGGCGAACGGGCCGCCGATGGCGTTGACGGTGCCGCCGTAGATGCTCACGTTGCCGCCGTTGGCGCCATCGGCGCCGCCGATGGCCGCGCCGTTGCTGCCGCCGGTGGCGGTGACGCTGCCGCCATAGATGGTCACGGTGCAGCCGCTGCGGCCATAACCGCCGCCGATGCCCGCGGCGCCGTTGCCGCCGGTCGCTTCGATGACGCCGCCATGGATCTCAAGCTCCAGAGTTTCGTAACCGCCGATGCCGGGTTCACTGGGATACGAAGCGTTCGAATGCAGAGCGCCGCTGCCCTCGATGGTGGGGGCAGCCTTTGTGCCGCTGTCCATGACGCCGGGGTAGATGATCAGCTTTGCATTATCCGCGGCGGTCAAAATACTCGCTGTCACGGTGAGGCTTGCGCCGTCGCAGAGGATCAGGCGGACCGTGCCGCTAAGCTCCACCATTTCGTTGATGGTAACGTCCCCGCTCACAACGTACCAGCCGCTGTTCCAATACGAATTGCTGCTGGTGACAAGGGTGTAGTTCGTCGTGGACTCCACCACCGGCGTGATGGACCAGTCGGCGGTGTTCAGGGTGTAGTACCGATAGTACACCGCGGGGTTTGCGGGGGGATCGGGGGGCGTCACGGAGCCGCCGGGCTGCACGATGTACACGTTGAAGCCGTACTGTAACAACATTCCAATGATATCCAGCGCCACGGACATCACTTCCGGCGTACCCTGCGCGTTTTGGATGACCATGTATTCCCCGTCTGCTTCTCCGACGTTGTAGATGAGGACGATGCCTCCGTTCGGCCCGGCTCCCGCCTGGAATTCCGCGCTGTTGTAGATCGCAAGGGCTTCTTCCTGGCTGTAAGTGATCATGTTCGCCAGCGTTTCCGCCGTCGGCGTGGACGTAATCTGGACGTAGGTGACGTCGTCCGCCGCCGCCCGCAGGGCTACGCCGGGCAGCAGGGACAGCACCATCGCCAGCGCCAGCAGGACGCTCAAGAGCTTTCTGCCTGTTTTGTGCATATTGATTCCTCCTGTAAGATAAATTTTCAGAGGAAAAACCTCCGATTCATATTATAAAAGAATGTCCGTCGGGATACAATATCTGCTTTCAGAATGAAAGCGGCAGTTGAAATTTTTGTCAGAATGCTGTAAAATACCTTCTTGAAAAATGCAAACCATATTCGTCCATCGCCGGACAGAGGAATAAAAAATGATAGAAACCAAACGATTTGGAATCCGGCTCAAGGAGCTGCGCACCCGGAAGGGCCTTTCTCAGCGGCAGCTTGCGGAGCTGATGTCGGTGTCAAACGCCGCCATCGCCAACTGGGAGGTGGGGAAGCGTCTGCCGGACCTGACCATGCTCTCCCGGCTGGCCGACTGCCTGGATGTGGAGCCCTGGATTCTTCTGAGCGACCTGGGGGAGCCCGCCGAAGGCCTCGACATTTTAGTGGTGGAGGACGTGCCCGTCATTTTGCGGGGGCTGGTCCGCACCCTGCGGGAGGAGCTGCCCCAGGCCCGGGTCCAGGGCTTTCGGGCGGGCGGCGAGGCCCTGGACTACGCTGCCGCCCATCCCCTGGGGATCGCCTTTCTGGACATTGAACTGGCCGGGGAGAGCGGCATCGAGCTGGCTGAGAGACTGAAGCAGCGGAATCCCCGCCTGAATATCATCTATCTGACCAGCCATACAGAATACACCCGGCAGGCCCTGGACAGCCATTGCAGCGGCTATATTCTGAAGCCGCTGACGCCGGAGAAGCTGCGCCGGGAGCTGGCGAACCTGCGCTTTCCCGTTCGGGGGTTGGAGCTATGAGAATCCGGGGTTTTTTCCGCCGCCGCGCCGCCGAGCTGGCCGCAGGCCTGACGGCCCTGATATGTCTGCTGCTGGTGCGGGTGATTCCCCGCGACCCCGGCTCGACACGGTACGCCCACGGGGT
>CAMVNL010000336.1 GCA_947168785.1 uncultured Clostridia bacterium
AAAAAAGTGAAATCCGGGATGAACGGCACGTTTTGCCCGACGAACGGCAGGTTTTATGCCGTTGGGGCGGCGTTACAGATTTGCCCGGAACTGAACAACAAGGCGCGGTTTCACCATTGACAAACCCCTTTTGCCTGTTTATAATGATATCCGAAAAACGGCAGTCAGCGGCGGCTTACCGCCTGCCGGAACCCCTTAAAGGAGAAGAGAGAATGGAACTGAACCCGACGGCCGTACCGGAAACGGCCTACCCTTTTGACGAACAAACCCTGCTGAAGGGCGTGGAAGAGATGAACGCCTGCGGTTCCCGCACCACGGGTTCCGCCGGGCACAACGCCTTTGTCGCCTCCATCAAGCGGCAGATCAAAGAGATGGGCGTGCCCTATAAAAGCGACATGAAATACTTCGACCGGTGGGAGGCCAAGCGCAGCGCCATCGTGATCCACTCCGCCATGGGGGAGATCCCGGTACACGTCTCCTCCCCCTTCCCCTACTCCGGCGAGACCGGACCGGAGGGCGTCACCGCCACGCCGGTGCCCATCATCGGCAAGCACCTGAACTTCATTCTGGCAAAGGATAAGATCGCGGTGATCCGGGTGAAGGACTTCAAGAGCGTCTATTCCGGCATCGCCTTCAACCAGAAGACCGCCCTGCCCGCTGACCTGCGGGTGCAGAAATATTATAAAGGCCCCGTGGCCACGGCCTTCGTCAAGTTCCCCTTCCTGCAGATCGCCCGGGATATGGGCGTGAAGGCCGCCATCTGCATTTGGGAAGACATGAGCGACGCCATGGTGGAGGGACAGTACCTCAACTTCATTCTGGACTATCAGGGCATTCCGGCGCTGTGGGTCAACGAAACCGAGGGCCGCAAGGTGCTGGAGGCCTGCCGCCGCAAGGACAGCATCACCCTGACGCTGGAGGCGGAAAAAGAGGCCGGTGCCAAGGGCGAGAGCGTGTGCGCCGTGATCGAGGGCAAAAACCCGGCGGAGACAATCCTCATCAACACCCACACGGACGGCGTGAACTGCGTGGAGGAAAACGGCCCCATCGCCTTGCTTTCCATGATGCGCTATTTCACCGAGCATCAGCCGGAGCGGACGCTGGTGTTCGCTTTCGTCTGCGGCCACTTCCGCCTGCCGAAATTCAAGGCCCCCGGCGCCATCAGCGACCAGGCCACGTCCCTGTGGCTGCAAAACCACCGGGAATATTGGGACGGCAAAAACGGCCACGCGAAGGCGGTGGCCGGGCTGACGGTGGAGCACCTGGGCTGCAAGGAGTGGAAGGATTTTTACGGCGAGTACCGCTGCACCGACCCCATTGACGTGGAGGTGGTCTACACCGGCAACAAGAAGATGGACGAGATCTATTACCAGAGCCTGGAGGGCCGCACCAAGGTGCGCACCGTGACGCTGCGGGGACACAACTTCCTGCACTTCGGAGAGGGGCAGTCGCTGTTCAACGTTGGCATCCCGGAGATCGCCCTCGTCACCAGCCCGGATTACCTGTGCGTGGAGAGCGAAAGCCACGAAATGGAGAAATTCGACCCGGAGCTGATGTACCAGCAGACGGTCTCCTTCATCAAAATGGCGGAGATCGTGGGCGCCACCCCCGCCGCCGAGCTGGGCAAGGCGGATAACTACACCTTCGGCGTGGGGAAGGTCTGAGACGAATCCGGTGGATGCGTCTTTCCGGCAATAGAAAAAAGGTCCCCGGACGTAACCGTTCGGGGATCCCTGTCTGACAGGGGCTGCTGCGGCAGCCTCCTTTTTTTGTGCATCCGTTTGCCGCCGGCGCCCCCCGGCGGCGAAGCAGTCAGTTGCCTGCCAGCAGGGCGACCACGGCCTCCGTCTCCTTCAGCGTCGCCTGATAATTGGCGGCCGCCTCTTTGGTGTAGTCGTAGATCCAGATCTTCGCGTCCACGCCGCCGTTCATGCAGGCGTCCAGCTCTTTGTCGTAGCGGTCAATGCTGACCTTCTCACCGTTGATATAGGCGTAATTCTCAAAGGGAAAATAGAAGGTGGTTCCGGAGAGCTCGCCGTTCTTCAGCTCATAAACGGTCCGGTAAAAACACATACCGGCGATGAAATAGGTTGTTCCGTTCTGCTCACGGAACCAGACCAGCGGGGAATAGTCGGACCCGTGGTTCGTCATCGAGTCTTCAAACAGGGTCTCCACGCCTTTGCCGTTCCAGCGGTAGAGCGCCTCCCGGTCGGAAAAATATCCCGTTTTACTGCTGGAATACCCGCAGTACAGCTCCGGCGTGCCGTCCTTGTCCAGATCGACCAACCGCACGACGGATAAGCCGGAAAGAGAGTCCATCGTATTATTTCCTCTTCCCTGCTTCACGATGCGGCCCTTGCCGCTGAGGTCGGTCAGCTTCTTCACCTGCGCGTAGTAGGCGGCCAGCAGGGACTTGTTCGCATACCCCTGCCACGCCTTCGCGTTGTTGGTGAGGATCCAATCAATGGAGCGGTTCAGGGTCTCAAGATTTTCAAGCCCTACGGAGCCCCGTAAGATATATCTCGCGTCGTCGGAGCCGATGCGACCGTCCCGGTTGGCGTCTGCCGCAGTAAAGGCGGCGGAACCCTTTGCGAGGTTTTCCAGTCCCACCGAGGCCCGCAGCGCCAGCCGCGCGTCGTCGGGACCGATTTTACCGTCGCCGTTCACGTCGCCGGTGAGCGCCGCGGAGGCGTTGCACAAAAAGCACGTGGCCGTCAGGCACAGCGCCAGCAGAAGGGTGATCGTTTTCTTCATCATGGTGATTTCTCCTTTTTTGAATTGAAATGATAGGTATCGGGTCAGATGATCACGTCGGTGCTGAGACAATCGGTGAGATCGCTGCCGACCAGTTCTGCGACGATATAGTTCTTGGCCATCTCTTTGAGATCGCAGACGTGCTCGCTGATCATGCCCAGCATTCTGCCGATATCATCGTCCAGCGCGGTAAATTTGCTGACGTAATACTCAGAGGTGCTGCCGGTCCACACGCCGGAAAGACCGGTAATGAGGGACATCATTTCGCCTGTGACGTCGGCAATACGGCTGCCGGATTCGCCGAACAGCTCCGCGGTGTTGATCAGGTCCTGCGCGTTGACGTTCAAAGTAAAAGCTTCCATTGTATATGTCTCCTTCTCTGTGATCGTTCTGATTTCGGTCCCGGGGTTCTCCCCTGTTGACAATAAAAGCATACCACAATCGGCGGAGAATTGTTCTTTTTCGGATGAACGGCACGTTTTGACGGACGATCGGCACGTTTTGGGAACACACGGAGGGCGTTTTGTGCAGAAGCGGCGCGGCCCGGACAAAAAAAGGATCCCTGAACGAAACACATTCAGAGATCCCATGGTCAGACAGAAAACCGCCGCGGCTTTTTATTTTTTC
>CAMVNL010000337.1 GCA_947168785.1 uncultured Clostridia bacterium
CCAACCACGAGATGGCGGGCAAGGAGCTGAACTTCCGCATCGAGCTGGTGGAGGTGCGGTAACGGAACGATGGACGTGCGAAAAGCGACCCCGGCAGATCTGGACCGCCAGATGGCGATTTACGCCCGGGCGCGGGATTTCATGGCAAAGACCGGCAACCCGAACCAATGGGGGCCCAACCGCTGGCCGCCGGAGGAACTGATCCGCAGCGACGTCCGCAACGGCGACAGCTACGTCTGCGTCGGCGACGACGGCCGGGTGATCGGCACCTTCTTTTTTGCGCAAGGAGAGGATATCGAGCCCACCTACCGGGAGATCGACGGGGCGTGGCAGCAGGGCGGCCCCTACGGCGTGGTCCACCGCATCGCGTCGGACGGCTCCGAAAAGGGCGTGGGGGCCTTTTGCCTCAACTGGGCCTTTGCCCGGTGCGGCCACCTGCGCATCGACACCCATGCAGACAACGCGGTGATGCAGGGGCTGCTTTCAAAGCTGGGCTTTCAGCGCTGCGGGATCATCTACGTCCATGAGGACCGGGATCCGAGGTTCGCCTACGAAAAGATCAGATAAAAAAAGAAAGCGCGTCCGGGAAATCTTCGGGATCTCTCTTACGCGCTTTCTTTCTGTTATAGGCTTTGGGGTTGGGCGGCCGGCGGGTGACGGGACTGATATCCCAGGTTTTGCGCCGCTTGGCGTTCAGCTCTTTTTTCTTTTTCTTCGAGAGCTTTTCATAGGGGATGAATTTCTCCATATTGATTCCTCCGTTTGATTGGATATCGCGTTTTTCTTTGTGCGAAGGTTGTTCCATGCGGCAGCGCGCTGCGATCATATTGACTCGCCCTCGATTTGTCGCTGTATAATCCACCATTCCGTGATAACCGAAAAACGACCCGGTCCCGCGCAGGCGAGGCCGGGTCGCTGTTACGTTGCGTGTTGATCGGGTCGGCGGTTTGTTATCTTTTCCCGAACAGGTGGGCAAAGAAATACAGGATGCCATGGAAGAAACGGATCAGCTTGCCCCAGAAGGAATTGCCGTGATCCACGTTGTCCCACGGACAGAGGCTGCCGTCGGAGGGCGCGTCGGGCTCGGCGGGATCGGTGGGGGTAACGGGCGTATCGGGATCGTCTGCGGGATCCAGCGCGGGGATCGCGAAGGTCTTCGTCGCGGTCAGCGCGGTACCGTCCACCGTGGCAGTGGCGGTGGCCAGTTTTTCACAGGCAACGCCCACCTGCGGCTGGGCCGTGGTCTCGAACGCAACCTCGGCGGCCACGGTTTCGATCTCGTCGCCGAGGCCGGTGGCGACCGTCACGCAAGCGGTCTCGCCGTCCCAGGTCCAGGCGTAGGCGTTGATGCAGTCCCAGATCTGTTCGGTCTTGACGGGCATATCCATATAGGTTTTCTCGGAGAACGGATAATAGGTCGTATACTCAAAGCTGCCGGAGTAATCGATATACGCATCCCTGACCGACGCAAGGTCCAGGTAAAGGTCGCCCTTTTCAAGCGCGTCGCCGCTCGTTTTGACCGGCACCCAGTTTTCGTCCTCCGCAAACGCCACGGCGGAAACGGAGAACGCCATCACGACAGATAAGAGAACTGCCAACAGTTTTTTGTTGTTTTTATAAACATCTTCCTTGCATATTGTTTGAATCATGATAAACATATGCGGAATTGTTTTCAAGTGATATTTGTAAATAATGCGTAAAGATTTGCGGACAAAGGGAAACGGCCGCCGTGCAGGTCGTTGCAGTACCCCGGCGCTTTTCGTTCATGGGGGGGATCTGCATGCGGAGCCTTATTTCAGCTTGCCGTAATCAGCCTCCGACACGGCCTCCAACCATTCGTTGGACGTTTCTTCACCCGCCACTTCAATGGCCAGGTGAGAAAACCACTCGTCCGGCGCGGCGCCGTGCCAGTGCTTGACCTCCGGCGGGATGTTGACGACCGTGCCGGGGGTCATTTCCACCGCGTCCTTGCCCCACTCCTGATAATAGCCTCTGCCGCCTACGCAGATCAGCATCTGGCCGCCGCCGCTTTTCGCGTGGTGGATATGCCAGTTGTTGCGGCAGCCCGGTTCAAAGGTCACGTTGAACACCGGCACCTGCTCCGTTGAGACGGGGGCAAGGTAGCTCTGACCGACAAAGAACTGCCCGTAGGGATTGGCCTCTCCGATGGGGAACGGGATGGCCTGCTGAAACCGGTCCTTTTCCGTCGGCGCGGGCGTTTCTTCCTTCCAGACCTCTTTTGCCTGACGGAACACCGCCCAGCCCTTGGGCCAGCCCACGTACATGGTGGCGTGGGTGATAACGGCGGCGATCTCTTCCTTGGTCACGCCGTGGGCCTTTGCGTTCTGCAGGTGATAGGTCAGGGACGAATCCGTGACGCCGGACGCCATCAGCGACACGACGGTGATGATACACTTTGTTTTGACGTCGATGGCTTCCTCGTTCCACACCTCTCCGAACAGCACGTCGTCGTTGAGATGGGCGAAGGTCGGCGCAAAGTCGCCGAGCTGGTTCCTGCCTGCCGTCTGTACGATTTTTTCTTTCATTGCATGTTTCCTCCGTTGTTATTTTCTGATATACGTTTCATCCGCGGCGGGGGCGTCTATGGACGCGTAGCGTTCCGCGGTCATGTGCAGGTCGTATTTTTCCCGCAGAAGGGCAAGCTCCTTCATCCTGGGGCTGGCGTGGTGGGCGTCAATGGACGCCTGATCGACCCAGCAGTCGATCAGCAGCACCGTTTCAGGGTCGCCGAGGGGCTGAAAGTATTCGTACCGCAGGTTGCCCTCCTCCGCGCGGATTTTGTCGGCAAGACCGCTGCGTTCCATTTCTTCGGCAAATCGCCCGGCGCTGCCGTTGACTCCGTGGTAATAGAGATTGACCGATAGACTCATTCCTTTTCGCTTCCTTTCTGCGTTTCCCCCAGCAGCCGGAGGATACAGGCGCTGATCAGTTCATAGGCTGAAGGGTAGGCAAAATCGACGTTTGCCGCCCGCATGGCGTTTCGCTGCTTTTCCGTCACCGCCGTGTACGGATAAACGCCGAACATGAACGGGAAAAAGACGTAGATGAATTCCCGGATCTCGTCTTCGCACATTCCGGGGCGGAATTTGCGGAGTATTGCCCGCACGTTTTCCATTGATTGTCCGTAGGCTGTTTTGAAGGTCGTCAGCAGCTCCGGGCGGCTGTTGGCCTCCATATCAAAGTTGTTCATTGACAGCAGCCTGAGCAGCTGCACGCGTTTTTCCAGCGACCGTGCGACCTTCCCGGCAAGCTGCTGCGCCGTCAGCGTTTCGTTCTGTTCCGCGATGGCCGTCAGGTCCCGGTTCCAACGGTCATACTCCCGTTCAAACAGGGCCAGAAAGATCTCTTCCTT
>CAMVNL010000338.1 GCA_947168785.1 uncultured Clostridia bacterium
AAGGTTCTCGACATTCTTTCGGTCTACGGCGTGAAGGCCACCTTCTTCACCTGCGACTACGGAGAGGAGGGCGCCAAGCGCATCCGCCGGATGCTGGACGAGGGCCACACCGTGGCCATGCACACCCTCAGCCACGACTACGGCAAGATTTACAGCTCGGTGGATTCCTTCATGAGCGAGATCCACGCCCAGCAGGAAAAGATCTTCAACGACACCGGCTTCAAGCCTACCTTCCTGCGATTCCCCGGCGGCAGCTCCAACACCATCAGCGAAAGCTACTGCCAGGGCGTGATGTCCGCGCTGGTGGACAAGGTCCACCAGGAGGGGATGGAATATTTCGACTGGAACGCCGACAGCGGCGACGCCCGGGGGAACGGCATTGACCCGGATACGCTGTATAACGACTTTGTCAGCGAGGTGGAGCACGACCGCACCAATATCGTGCTGATGCACGACATCAACGCGAAACACACCACGGCGGAGGCGCTGCCCCGCATGATCGAATACGGCATGGAAAACGGTTATGAGTTCGCCCCCATCACGGACGCGACGCCGCCCGTTCACCATTCCGTCAACAACTGAGATTCGACCGGGATTGGCCGGGCGTCGCCCGACGGACCCCGGCTTTTGTTTGACCTTCACGATGATTGGTAAAACAATACAAGTTTTCGGTCAAGCCTTTTTCAAAAGGCTTGCGGTTTCCAAAGGCGGCGCCTTTGGCCGCCCGCCGCAGCGGGCGGAATCTCCAAATTGTCTGATCAGCGCAGGAGGTTGTTAAGGAACCCTCGCCGGGGGTTCCTTAAGTGCGAAGCACCATTCCCGCATCAGGCAAAAACTCAGATGACGACAACCGACCGGCGAACCACGAAAGGAACCTCTTCATGGACTTTTTTCTCGGCGTAGACGGCGGCGGCACGAAGACCACCGCGCTGGTATGCGACGCAGCCGGGCGGGACGTGATCGCCGTCACCGGGGATTCCATCAACTACCGCTCCGAGGGCATGACCGCCGCGCGGGAGCATTTGCGGGCCATTTTGTCGGAGATCGAACGGCAGACCGGCATTGACGGTTTCCGGGGGGCCTGCATCGGCTCCTCCGCCCTGTTCGGCCCCGCGACGGAGGAAGAGATCCGCGCCTTTACGCAGGGCCTGCTGCGGGCGGAGCGCCTTCACATGGACAGCGACCTGTTCATCGCCCTGAAGGCCTGCGGAACGTCCAACGCCATAGCCGCTATCTGCGGCACCGGCTCCATGGCGGCGGCATTTGACGGCGGCGGAAACGTCGTCACCCGCGGAGGCTTCGGCTATCTGTTCGGGGACGAGGGCAGCGGCTACGCCGTCGCCCGGGATGCGCTGTTTATCGCCGCAAGGGCCGCGGAGGGCACCGAGCCGCCCACGCTGCTGACGGAGGCGCTGTGCCGCCACTTCGGCGTGAAGGACGTGTACGCCTTTACTTCCCTCGCCTATGACCAGCCCCTGCCCCGCAAGCGGCTTGCCTCCTTCGCCCCCTGCGTGACCCGCTGCGCCGAACAGGGCGACCCGGCGGCCATCGAGGTGCTGCACCGGCAGGCGGACCTGTTCGCCGATACCGTCCGCTCGCTGGCAGCCGTTCTGCCGGAACGCCCGGAGGTCTTTCTCTACGGCGGCGTGTTCGCCCACGACCCGCTCTTCACCGCCCGCTTCAAAGCGCGGATTGCAGGCTGCTGCGGAACCTGTGAAATGCTGCCCACTTCCCCGGTCAAGGGCGCGGTCCTGGCCGCCATGGCACTGTGACAATACAATCAAGAAAAAACGCCCGCGTCATGACAGAATCAAGGAATCTGTCGATTGACACGGGGTGTTTTCGTTTTTTTTACCAAAAATCAGTTGGAGATTCTGTATAATCTCTAAGGTCATTCAAAATTCGTTCACAAAAAATTGTTAGTCTTACACAACTTTCATGCTAAACTTTTGGCAATCTATCCAGTGGAGGTTTAATCGTGGCTAAGAGAGAACGAAACGTCCTGAGATTCAACATTCAGCGCAAGATCGTGGCCAACATGACGACGGACAGTTGGCGACACATTCCCCACGTCAGTTACATCTATGACGCCGACGTCACCGATTTTGTGGCGGCCTATAAACAGTTCGACGAGGAAACGCCCTACCATATCACCTTCAACACCGTGATGCTGAAGGCGCTTTCCGAGGGCATCAAGGCCGCGCCCCGCATGAACGCCCACATGCACTTTGAGCCAAAGCTGGTCCGCGGCAAGCTGACCTTTTACGACCATATCGACATCTCCGTGCCGTGGACGCTGCCCGACGGCAACATGATGACCATCACCATGAAGGACATGGGCAACAAGACGCTGAAGGAGATGACCGAATACACGGAGGACATCAACCGCCGTCTGAAGAACACCAACCTGACCGAGGCCCTCTATTCCGTCTCCATCAACGACACCATGGAGATGATGAAATCCGGCCACATTCTGCGGGCCATTCAGCGGCTGTACGGCTCCAAGACCAACCCGCGCCACCGCGTCACACCCCTCAAGGGCCGCGAAAAAGAGGAATACGACCGGATTCCCGATTCCGACAAGATCACCATTGAGGACCTGCGCCAGGGCACCATCACCATCTCCAACGTGGGCGCTTCCGCCAAGGGCATTCAGGGAGCGCTTGATATGCTGATGATCATTCCCCCGCAGATCTGCGCCATCGGCATCAGCTCCATGCAGCGCCGTCCCGCCGTGGTGACGGATGAGGAAGGCAACGAAAAGATGGAGATCCGCACCATTCTGCCCATGTGCATCTGCTTCGACCACCGGGCGCTGGATTTCGGCGAGGTGACCCCCTTCATCAAGAAGATGGAGGAGATCTTCAAAGACCCGTGGATGGTGATGAACTGAGCCGGACGGCAAACCCATGAAGACCGCCTTTTCGTTTTCAATCGGATAAACAGAGAACGATCCCTGAACGCGTGTTCGGGGATCGTTTCATATTGATGAAAAGGGATTTGCCGGGGCGACGCGGAGCGTCGCAGGTGTGAGGTTGGAGGTGTGAGGTGTAAGAAGAAGGACCATTTACCGGCAAAGGAGAAACGACAATTGTCAGGTTCTCAGACCTCATACCTGATACCTCAAACCTGTCGTGCGGGCTGCTGTGTTACGCCTGCTTGCCCTTCAGCTTGTCCAGCTCGCGCTTGTACTTGTCCCGCTCGCTCATGGCGTTGGCGGCGTCGTTGAGGTAATCCGCGATCTCGGATTTATACTTCTCCGTCAGCTCCGCCTGCTTCTGTACGTTGTTGGCCAGATCCAGCGACACCAGCACCAGCGCCTGCGTCAGCGACAGGCGGGGGTCCTGCATCATTTCATTCAGGCG
>CAMVNL010000339.1 GCA_947168785.1 uncultured Clostridia bacterium
AGGGCGTGGGTGCCGATCAGCAGGTCCAGCTCCCCTTCGGCGGCCTGCGCTTTGATCTCGCGCTTCTGCTTCGGCGTCAGGCTGCCGGTCAGCAGGCCGACCCGCAGTCCCGTTTCCCGGAACATGGCGCAAAGGCTCTGGTAATGCTGCTGCGCCAGCACCTCGGTGGGGGCCATCAGCGCGCACTGATAGCCGTTTTTGGCGCAGGTGTAGATGAGGGAGGCCGCGACGGCGGTCTTGCCGCTGCCCACGTCCCCCTGCAGCAGCCGCCGCATGGAACGGCCGCTGCGCAGATCCGCGACGCACTCTTTGATCGCCCGCTGCTGGGCGCCGGTCAGCCGGAAGGGCAGCAGCGCGGCAAACGCGTCGCTGCGGTCCTCCTTCAGTGTAAAACGGGTCTCCTCCCGCTCGTTCCTGCCGGAGGAGAGCAGCCCCAACTGCAGCGTCAGCAGCTCTTCATAGATGAGCCTGCGGCGGGCGGCGGCGATCTCCTCTTCGCCGCGGGGAAAGTGGATCTGCTCCACCGCCTGCCGCAGGGGCAGCAGGCGGTATTTTCCGATCTGGTCGGGGGGCAGCGTTTCTTTCAGCGCGTCGCCGCACAGATCCAGCGCGGAACGCACGGCCTTGGCGATGGCCTTGGAATTGAGCCCCTCCGTCTGAGGGTAGACGGGATGGCAGAAGCCGCCCTCCGACACCTTCGCGTAGGCGGGGGAGGTCATCTCCCGGTTGCCCTCCTGATCCAGCCGGATCTTGCCGTAAAACAGATATTCCTCCCCGTCTTTCAAGGCGTCCTTCACGTATTTGTTGTTGAAAAACGTCAGCGAGAGGAAGTTTTTTCCGTCGGAGACGACGGTGGTATAGAGCAACTGCCCCGAGCGCGTCCTGCGGACGGTGAAGGGGGAGAGCAGAATGGCGGAGACGCAGACGTTCTCCTCCAGCGGCGCGTCCTCTATGGCGCAAACGTTGTTCCAATCCTCGTAATCCCGGGGATAGAACGACAAAAGGTCGCCGACGGTGAAGACCTTCAGCCTGGCAAACAGGGCGGCTTTCTTTTCGCCCACGCCCTTGAGATATTGGATGTTTCTGTCAAGATCGGATGTCATTGGCTGTTTACGGCCGCTTTGAAGGCGGCAAACTAAGAGGGGAGAGTGATGTGTGATGTTTGTGAGCGCGCGCAGAAGGATGAAAGGAAAGCTGGCGGGCGGTTTTCTCCGCCTGCTGACCCCCGCCGCGCTGTTTGTCATGGGGTGGGTGGTGGCGATCCCGGGGCTGCTGTGCCCCTTTTACGGCACCGCAGGGGTGCTGGAGGCGGCGGGCCTCGGCGGTTGGTACCGTCCCTGGACGGGACTGCTGCTCCCCGTTCTGCTGTGGGGCGCCGGCGCGGTGATCCTTCTGTTTTCCGCTGCCTTCGCTTTTTACGCCAGAGGGTGGATCTGCTTTGCCTTCGACAAAAACCAGACGCGGCCGAAGAGCCTGCTGCGCCCTTCCCAGGCGTGGCGCTACGTGCGCTGCCGGGCCGGCGTTTTTTGCAGAAACGTCCTGTGGCTGCTGGCCTATCTGCTGCCCGCCGCGCTTCCGGCGGCAGTTCTGCTGCTCGCCCGGGAGGCGCCGTGGCTGTCCGCGGCTCTGCGCGTCGTGCTGATCACGGCGGCTGCGTCGCTGTTGGCGGCGGGGCTGGGGTTCTTTGCCGTTTCCTCCTCCCGCTATTACATGGCGACGTACCTGCTGTACCTGAACCCGCTGATGCCGCCGAAGGAGGCGATCCGCTCCTCCGTCCGGCTGACGGGGGGCAGGCTGCTGGCGGTGACGGCCCGGCGGCTGTCGCTGCTGCCCTGGGGATTGACGGAGCTGCTGGTGCTGCCCCTGCCCTTCGCCGCCGTCTACCGGCGGTTTTGCGCCGTCGCCCTGTGCGAACGGCTGTTCGGTGAGGATAAGCGCCGCGCGCCCAGCCCGGCGGTGGTGTTCTACGTCAACGGAAAAAGCCGGTTTACAGAGCGGAGAGATATTTCAGAGCGGAGAGCGGAGTTCGGAGAGCGGAGATAGATTACAGAGCGGAGATCGGAGCGCGGAGCGCGGAGATGTGCGGACCGCCGTGAAAAACCGGGGTGAAGTATCATTTTTGCGAACAATAATAATCGATTCCCCTCGGTTTCATAACGGACTTCACTGAGCCCTTATCTCCGCACTCCGCTCTCCGATCTCCGCTCTTAACGCTGCTTTATTCCATTTTCAGCGCTTTTCTCAGGTTTCCGCCGAGAATGCCTTCCTTGGCTTCCTCCGGAATGTCGAGCCGCTTGATCCGCTCGATGGCGGCCTTCGTTTGGGCGGCGTCTTTGTAGGGGAAGTCCAGTCCGAAGATGCTGCGCTCGTTTCCCGTCTGGCGGATGATGATCCGCAATTCCTCGTCGGTCAGGGACCATTCGCCGGGCAGGCCGTCCTCCCCCATGGCGACGGAGGTCCACCCCGCAAACACGGTGGGGTGGTCCGCGTTGCGCTTGGCGTTGCACATCACCGCCAGCGCCTCCCGGAAAAAGTGATAGCCGCCCATGTGCTCCATGCTGAACCGCAGCTCGGGGTAGTGCCACGCCACCTCGTCAAAAAGCAGCAGGTTGTAGTCGCTGATGCGGTGCCAGTGAATGCCGGTGTGGAAGGAGAGGAACAGCTCCTTCTCCTGCGCCACTCGGTAGACCTCCCGCGCCTTGTCGCCCATGATATTGATCTCCTGGGCGGCGGGGTGTATTTTGATGCCCTTCAGCCCCAGCGCAGCAATGCGCTCCACCTGATAGGCGATATCGTCCCGGTCAAAATTCACGGTGCCGAAGCCGATGAGGGAGTCGTCGTCTCTGATCGCCTCCGCCAGCCAGCCGCAGGGATCCCCCGGCAGCCCGGAACGGTCGTACTGGTCCTGAAAGCAGGCGAAGCAGACGGCCTTTTCAATGCCGCATTCCGCCATCAGCGCCTTCAGCTTGTCGATTTCCCCGCCCGGTTTCGCGCCGACGGGGAATACGTGGGCGTGGTTCGCCCAGATGCGGTAATCCATCTCGCTCCTCATTTCTTTTCGTAGGTGATCTTCGTTTCGTCCGTCCGGTCGCCGGCGGCGGCCTTCACGGTGTTCACGCCCTTTTTCAGCGCCACCTTGCGGAAGACGTACACGCCGTCAAAGCGCTCTTCTCCCTTGTAGGGCTTCTTTTCATTGCCGTTGACGGTGAGGGTGACGGGGGGCGTGTTGGTGTAGCATTTCACGTCGGTCTTTTTGGTCCCCACCGTTTCCAGCCCGGCGGCGCACAGCTTGACGAAAGCCTCCGCGGAGAACTGGGATTTATAGAACCAGAAGGCGTCCTTGATATATTGTCTGTCG
>CAMVNL010000340.1 GCA_947168785.1 uncultured Clostridia bacterium
GAAGGGAAATAGATTGCTATGAAAGAAATGAACCGTAAAATCGAAGGGCTCACCGATTCCGTCATCCGCCGGATGACACGCATCTCCATGGAGTGCGGCGCCATCAACCTGTCTCAGGGGTTCCCGGATTTCGATCCGCCGGAATTCATCATGAAGCGTCTGGCGGAGGTGGCCACCGCCGGCCCTCACCAGTACTCCCCCACCTGGGGCGCGTACAACTACCGCGCCGCCGTGGCGAAAAAAGTGGGCATGTTCATGGGCATGGAGCTGGATCCCGACAAGAACGTGATCGGCACAATCGGCAGCACAGAGGCCATGATGGCGACCCTGATGGCCATCTCCAACCCCGGCGACAAGTGCGTGATCTTCTCCCCCTATTTTGAGAATTACGCCGCCCAGAGCCTGTTCAACTCCATCGAACCCATCTTCATCCCGCTGGTTCCGCCCAAGTTCACCTTTGACGCGGACCTGCTGGAAGAGGCCTTCAAGGACCCCAAAACCAAGTGCATGATCCTGTGCAACCCCAGCAACCCCAGCGGCCGTGTGTTCACGAAGGACGAATTGCAGGTTATCGCGGACCTGGCCATCAAATACGACGTGATCATCATTACCGACGAGGTGTATGAGCACATCGTCTTTGAGCCCCACAAGCACTGCTATATCGCCTCTCTGCCCGGCATGTGGGAGCGGACCATCTGCTGCTCTTCCCTGTCCAAGACCTACTCCATCACCGGCTGGCGGCTGGGTTATATTGTGGCAAATGAAACGCTGATGGACCAGTGCAAAAAGATCCACGATTTCCTCACCGTCTGCGCCCCCTCGCCGCTGCAGGAGGCCGTGATCCCGGGGCTGGAAGCGCCCATGAGCTATTATAAAGAGCTGCAGGCCCACTACCAGCACATGCACGATATCTTTACCCAGGGGCTTGACCGCATCGGCTTCAACTACAGCGATCCCGAGGGCAGCTATTTCATCATGGTGGATATCTCCGACTTCTCCCACGGCATGAACGACGTGGAGTTCTGCGAAAAGATGGCCCGTGAGATCGGCGTGGCCGCCGTGCCCGGTTCCAGCTTCTTCAAAGAGGACGTGAACCATCTGGCACGGTTCCACTTCGCCAAGAAGGACGAGACGCTGTATGAGGCGTTGAACCGGATGGAAAAGATCCGCACGCTGTAAGAATCATATAAAGCGTAACTCCCGGACAGCCTGACTGCGGCTGCCCGGGAGCTGTGTTTATGTCACCGATTCAATATGGATTTTCCTGCTCATTCACCCTTCAGGAAAGCGTCGATATAGTCGATCTGCTTCAGCACGGAGGCCTTGCCGGTGCCGCCTTTGGAGATGCGCTTTTCCACGCAGTTTTCAAGGTCGATGGCGGCGTAGAGGTCTTCGCCGAAATTGCCGTCGAAGGATTTGTATTCCTCCATCGTCAGGTTTTCCAGCACCTTGCCGTTCTTCACACAGTAGCCCACGCACTGCCCCACCGTCTTATAGGCCTGACGGAACGGGATGCCCTTGCCCACGAGGTAATCCGCCAGGTCGGTGGCGTTGATGAAGCCCTTCTGGGCGGCCTGCTTCATGTTCTCCGGCAGGGGCTTCATGGTGGCGATCATGGGGGTAAAGACCTTGAGGCACATTTTTACGGTATCCACCGCGTCGAAGATGGCCTCCTTGTCCTCCTGCATATCCTTGTTATAGGCCAGCGGGATTCCCTTGAGCACCGTCAGCATGGTGAACAGGTCGCCGTAGACCCGGCCTGTCTTGCCCCTCACCAGCTCCGCCATGTCGGGGTTCTTTTTCTGCGGCATGATGCTGGAACCGGTGGTGAAGGCGTCGTCCAGCTCAACGAACTTGAATTCCCAGCTGGACCAGAGGATGATCTCCTCCGAGAAGCGTGACAGGTGCATCATCAGCGCCGAGAAGGCCGCCAGCAGTTCCACGCAGTAATCCCGGTCGGAAACGCCGTCGATGCTGTTGAGGCAGATGCCGTCAAAGCCCAGCGCCGCGGCGGTGATCTCGCTGTCGGTGGGATAGGTGGTGCCCGCCAGCGCGCAGGACCCCAGCGGCGAGACGTTCATCCGTTTGAGGGCGTCTTCCAGCCGGGTGATATCCCGGGTGAACATCATGGCGTAGGCCAGCAGATGGTGGCCGAAGGTGACGGGCTGCGCCCTTTGCAGGTGCGTATAGCCCGGCATAATGACGGAGATGTTGGCCGCCGCCTGATCGCGGACGGCTTTCAGGAGACCTGTGAGCAGCGAGAGGATTTCGTTGACCTCGTCCCGCAGGTAGAGGCGCAGGTCCACCGCCACCTGGTCGTTGCGGCTGCGGGCGGTGTGGAGCTTTTTGCCCAGCGCCCCGATGCGCTCGGTCAGAACCGCCTCCACGAACATATGGATATCCTCGGCGGCGGGGTCGAAGGTCAGGCGGCCCGCGTCAAGGTCCTCCAGGATCCCCGCCAGCGCGTCGTTGATGGCTTCGCTCTCCTGCGCCGTCAGCACGCCGCAGGCAGCCAGCATGGAGGAATGGGCCATGGACCCGGTGATATCCTGCCGGTACATCCGGGAATCAAACGAGATGGACGAGTTAAAATCATCCGCGATCTGATTGGTCTCTCCGGCGGTACGGCCGGCCCACATCTTTTCCATGTAATAACGCCTCCTGTTAGGAATGAGAAGTTAAGCGGCGCGTTGCGCCTGAGTTAAGCGCTTCGCTGAGTTAGGCGGCACTTCGTGCCTGAGTTAAGCGCTTCGCTGAGATTGTAATCGAAATCAACAGCGAAGTCAACTATTCTCAGGCGCGAAAGCGCCGCCTAACTCAGGTGCTTTAGCACCGCTTAACTCAGCGCCGAAAGGCGCGCTTAACTGATTACTTTGCCAATCCGTTCTTTTCCTTCATCTTGGCGTTTACCTTGATGGGCAGGCCGTAGAGGTTGATGAAGCCGCCGGCTTCCGCCTGATCGTAGGCGCCGTCGTCCTCGTCGAAGGTAGCGATCTCGGGATCGTACAAGGAATAGGGAGAGGTGACGCCCGCGTTGATCATGTTGCCCTTATAGAGCTTCAGCGTCACGTCGCCGGTGACGAATTCCTGGGTGGACTTCACGAAGACCAGAATCGCCTTAGTGAGGGGCGTGAACCACTGGGCCGTGTAGACCAGCTCCGCCAGCTTCTGCGCCACGATGGCCTTGTAGTGGGAGGTCTCCTTATCCAGCGTAATGGTCTCCAGCACCTCATGGGCATGGTAGAGGATGGCTCCGCCGGGGGTCTCATACAGGCCGCGGCTCTTCATGCCGACCATGCGGTTTTCCACGATATCCAGCAGGCCGATGCCGTTGGCGCCGCCCAGCTCGTT
>CAMVNL010000341.1 GCA_947168785.1 uncultured Clostridia bacterium
CTCTCCGCCATGCTGGTCAACGGCGCAGGCGCGGCGGAGCTGACGGAACGGATGGAGCGTTTTCGCACGTTTCAGTATGACTATCCGCTGCATCCGTAACAAGGAAAACGTCCCCGGGACCAGACAGGGTTCCGGGGACATATTTTTCATCATTGAGTAAAAACTCAGATGGGAAGCAGGCTTTCCTTTGCTTTCGGCGGCTCACGGTAGACGGGATCGCCGGGATTGTTTTGTGTCAGCTTCATGAAATCGACTTTTTCCAGCGGCGTGTGGGGCAGCTCGTTCAGCACCCTGACGTCCCGCGGGACGGAGAACATGGAGAAATTGGTTTCCACACAGTCCTTCAGCAGATTATTATAGACCGTCAGCGTTTCCGGCGTCAGCTCCTGATCGCCCTTTTTGTAGGAAACGAACATTCTGAGCAGGGGTTTTTCCTCGGGGGAATAGCCCTTGGCAAGGCACACCTCGTCCACAAAGGGGAATTCCGTCAGTTTCTTTTCTATATCGCTGGGGTAGACGTTGTAGCCGGAGATGATGATGACTCTCTTCTTCCGTCCGGAGAAATAGAAGAAGCCGTCGTCGTCCCGGTAGCCCAGGTCGCCGGAGCAGACCCATTTCACGCCGTTTTCGTCCGTATAAAGGCCGATGCCGAGCTGTGAGTTGTCTCCGTTGAAATAACCGGACATCAGCGTGGGGCCGGAGATCACGATTTCGCCGATCTCTCCGTTGGGCAGCTCCTTGTGATCGTCGTCCCAGATCTGCATGGTCACGCCCAGCAGGGGCTTGCCGATGGAGTTGGGTTTATATTCCCAGTTGGAGCAGTGGCAGCAGACGGAGCCGACTTCGGTCAGCCCGTAGCCCTGCCGCAGTTTTGCCGGCGAGCCGCTGGCCTCCAGCAGTTTGTTGAAATCGTCAAGCCACGTCTGAGGCGCGTCGTCTCCGCCGCAGAAAGCCATGCGGAAGTTCCGCAGGTATTTCGGGTTGAAATGCTTGTCGTCCATCAGTTTTTTGAACATGACGGGGATGCCGACCATGGCGATGACTTTATTATCCCTCATCAGCCGCGAAACCAGCCCGGCGTCATAGCGCATCAGCGGAATGAGCCGCGCGCCGTTGCACATGGCCATGTGGGTGGCAAGGCACAGCCCGAAGCAATGAAACAGCGGCAGCACGATGATTTCCGCCTCAATGCCCGGCTGGTGGATGCGGTCGATTCTGGAGACGCGGCAAGCCAGCTCGTTGATGGCGCGGGAGGTGAGCATGATGGTCTTGCTCTTACCGGTCGTGCCTCCGCCGTTCAGGTAAACGGCGATATCGTCGCAGTCGCAGTCGGGCTTGACGTTGGCCTTGGCAAAGCGCCTGACGGCGGCGGCGTATTCTTCCCGGTTCTTGATCTCCGGGAATTTTTTACGAAGAATCTTTTCGCCCAGCATAGCGCCGGTGGATTTGACCGGGGAACCGTAATCCGAGCTGTGGCAGACAAGGCAGGGAAGATGGGATTCGTTGATCACGTCCGTATATTTTTTGGAAAGGATATCCAGGATCATGACCAGCTTGGCATGACCCTCCTCGATGGCTTCCTTCAGCGCCTCCGGCGGCAGCAGGGGATGGACGAAATTGACGATGACGCCGATCTTATTGAAGGCATAAAAAGCGGCGATGCTCTGCACGGTGGTGGGCATAAAGACCGTGACAACGTCCCCCCTCGTCAGCCCCAGTTCGATTCTGGCATAGGCGGCCAGGGCGTCCACGTCGCGCAAAAACTCAGATTTCGGCACTTTTTTCCCGAAGTGCTGCATGGCGTCGTATTCGCCGTACATGTCCGTGCATTCCAACCAGTATTCATAACAGCTCTGGTTGTTCACCGGCTTCATGTTGGTAATCTCACGGTTGGCGCCGTTGTTGATCTCTTTGTAGATATCCATTATCTCTTCCCTCTTGTTGTGTGTTTGTGAATTATTCATAAACTTTTGAAGTATTATAACATGATTTCGTCATAATTGCATCGTCCGTTTTTTGTCTTTTTTAGACTATTGTCGGAAAATCCATATAGTCAATTCACGATTCAGCCTTGCATTTCTCTTAAGATGTGATACAATAGAATGGTAATCAGGCCGATTCCTGAAGGAGGAAAGGAAATGTCCCGTAAAAATGATATAAGGGCTTTTTCCGTTCAGAAAGAAGCGCAGACGAAGCAGGAGAAGATCGACGCGTTCCTGGACAACTGGGTAACATATTTTGCCGTAGGCGTCTCCAAAAAGGACCTCGACAGATACGTGCTCGGCCGCGGCGGACTGCTTTGGCACGTGTTTTCGTGGAATCTGCTGCGGGACGTCTATCTTACCGGAGACGCTGCGCGCAAGGCCTATGACCGGCAGAATAAGAAAACAGCGCTGTATTATGAGCCGTATGCGGAGAACGGCGTAATACAAGGCTTTTCCGAACGGTTCCTCACCGCGAAATCGCTGGACGAATTGACGGAGATCTACGTCATGGAGGAAAACGGCGGGTGGACCTATATCAAAACGCATGAAGGAGACTGTTGCGGTCCTTATTTTTACCGGCCGATTATCAAATGATTACCGAAAGGGGATAAAGAAATATGATCAAGATCGGAATCGCGGGCTGCCGCGGCCTGTCAACGCTGCAGGGACTTCACGACATTGAAGACGTTCAGATTACCGCCATGTGCGACCTGAATGAAGATCACCTGAAAGACGCCGCAGAAAAAATCGGCGGGGAGATCAAAACCTACCGCATTTTTGAGGATATGCTGGAAAGCGATATCGACGCGGTGATCATCGCCACCCCCATGCAGTGCCACGTGCCCCAGGTCATTGCCGCCATGGAGGCCGCCAAGCACGTGATGTGTGAGGTCACGGCGGGCGTTTCCATGGACGAGCTCTTCTGGCTGTGCGAGACTGTGGAAAAATATAACAAGATCTACATGTACGCCGAAAACTATATCTACGCGCCGAAGGTGCAGCTGGTGAAGGAAATGGTGGCCGCCGGCCTGTTCGGGACGCCCTATTATGCGGAGGGTATGTACCTCCACGATATCCACGACCTGCTGGTCTATCCTGACGGAAAGACCTCCTGGCGCAGCTTCTGGCAGTGCGGCAAGCGGGGCAACTTCTATCCCACCCACAGCATAGGACCCGTCATGCAGTGGTTCCCCGGCGACCGCATCACCGAAATCTCCTGTTTTTCCGCAGGCGTGCGCAATGAATACGGCGTAAAGCAGGACAGCGGCACCACCATGATGTGCCGCACCGAAAAGGGCAATCTGCTGGAGATCCGCACCGACTGCCTGTCCCCCCGCCCCCATTGCATGGATAATTATCT
>CAMVNL010000342.1 GCA_947168785.1 uncultured Clostridia bacterium
TCTGATGCGTAACGCCGACTATCAGACCCTGCTGGGGCAGGCGGACGCCCTGACGGCGGACGTGGCCTACCCGGTGGCGAACCTTGCCAACCTGTCCGCGCTGCTGTATGCTTCGCTGGAGGAGATCAACTGGGCGGGTTTTTACCTGCGGCAGGGGCAGACGCTGGTGCTGGGGCCCTTTCAGGGCAACCCCGCCTGCGTGACCATCCCCTGGGGCAGGGGCGTGTGCGGTACCGCCGCCGCAAAGGACGAGACCCAGCTGGTGCCGGACGTGCACCGGTTCCCGGGGCATATCGCCTGCGACAGCGCCTCCCGTTCGGAGATCGTGGTGCCGCTGCACCGCGGCGGTGAGGTCGTGGGGGTGCTGGATATCGACAGCCCGGTCCCCGGGCGGTTCACTCCGGCGGACAGGGAAGGCCTTGAAGCGCTGGCTTTGCTGATGGAAGGCCGGCCGGACCGCGTCTTCCCGGCGGAAATATCCCTATGACAAGGAGACGTTATGAATATCCATCACGTGACCTTTGAGGCGTCTTACGGCACGTCGAAGCAGCTGCCGGTCTCCGATCTGCCGGAGATCGTGTTCGCGGGCAAATCGAACGTGGGCAAGTCGTCCCTCATCAATAAATTTTTCAACCGCAAAAATCTGGCGCGGGTCAGCGGCGTGCCGGGCAAGACCACCACGGTGAATTTTTTCCGGGTGGACGGGGTCCGCTTCGCCGACCTGCCCGGCTACGGTTACGCCCGGCGCTCCGATGCCGAACGGCGCCGCTGGGGCGAGCTGATGGAGGGCTATTTCGCCTCCCGGCGGGATATCCGCCTGATCGTGCAGCTGCTGGATATGCGCCACGAGCCCACCGCGGACGACGTGACCATGCTGCGCTTCCTGACGGAAAGCGGCTATCCCTATATCTGCGTGCTGACCAAGTGCGATAAGCTGAACAAGACCGAGCGTCTCGCCCGGCGGGAGGCCTTTGTGGGCAACCCGGAGCTGCGGGCCGCCCGGGGCGTGATCGAGGCCTCCGCCGTCAACGGCGAGGGGATCGAAGCGCTGAAGGCCGCCGTGGAGGCGGCGCTGGGTGAGCAGGCGTAAGCGCGGCGTTTTTCAGCGGACAATTGTCACAGAAGCGTTTTTCATCAATTTCAAAAAAACGGATCTTCACGGAAATACGTGTAAGCAAAGTGCTTCGCACTTAAGGAACCCCCGGCGAGGGTTCCTTAACAACCTCCTGCGCTATTGAAGCGCAGGGATTTCGCCCGCTGCGGCGGGCGACCAAAGGCGCTGCCTTTGGAAACCGCAAGCCTTTTGAAAAAGGCTTGACCGAAAACTTTTATTACACGAAATGTCGTGATGATCTAAAAAAGGGGTTCGATCCTTATGAAGATCACCGAGGTCCTGCGGCAGGATAAGCTCCTGCTTTCCTTTGAGGTGTTTCCGCCCAAGACGGACACCGCCTTTGCGTCGGTCAAAAGCGCCACGGAGGAGATGGCCAAGCTGAAGCCCTCCTTCATGAGCGTCACTTACGGCGCGGGGGGCGGCACCAGCCGCTACACGCTGGAGATCGCGAAGAATATCAAAGACCGCTACGGCGTGCCCACGCTGGCGCACCTGACCTGCGTCTCCTCCTCCAAAGATACCGTTCACGCCCGCATCCGTGAGATCATCGACGCGGGCATCGAAAACGTGATGGCGCTGCGGGGCGACCTGACGCCGGAGCTGGAAAACGCCGACCGCTCCGCGTGGGATTACCGCCACGCGGTGGATCTGGTGCGAGAGCTGAAGGAGAGCGGCGCGGACCTGTGCATCGGGGGCGCGTGCTATCCCGAGATCCACCCGGAAAGCGCCAACCAGCAGGAGGATATCCGCCACCTGAAAGAAAAGGTGGACGCGGGCTGCGAGTTCCTGACCACCCAGATGTTCTTCGACAACAACCTGCTGTATAACTTTTTGTATAAGATCCGCGAGGCGGGGATCACCGTCCCCGTGATCCCGGGCGTCATGCCCATCACCAACGCCAATCAGGTGGCAAGGGCCGTCAAGCTGTCCGGCTCCTTCATGCCGGTGCGGTTCAAGAGCCTGGTGGACAAGTTCGGCACCTCTCCCGCCGCCATGAAGCAGGCCGGCATCGCCTACGCCACGGATCAGATCATCGACCTCTACGCCAACGGGATCAAGAACGTCCACGTCTACTCCATGAACAAGCCGGACGTGGCCGAAGCGATCCGGCGGAATCTGTCGGATATTATCGGATAAGCGGGAAGACGCAGTCGGAAGTAAGAAGTAGCGCGGCACCTCAGTGCCGCTATTGACGAAAGTTGCATTTCGGAAAGCTGAAAGAAATCCGGCAAGACGGTTTGAATGTTGAAAAAACAGTCGGTTTTCAGGTTTCAGAATAGTTGTTGACGTCATGAGCGGCGCTGCGGTGCCGCGTTGCCGTCGACTTTATAAAGAGGGAAACAAAATGTCATTTCAAACGCTGCTGCAAAATGGGCCGGTGCTGCTGGACGGCGGCATGGGCACGGTGCTGTGTTCCATGGGGCTGCGCCCCGGCGAGCACACGGAGAGCTGGAACCTGACCCACCCGGACCGGGTGGCCTCCGTCCACCGCGCCTATATGGATGCGGGCAGCCATATCGTCTGCGCCAACACCTTCGGGGTGAACACGCTGGCCTACACGGCGCAGGAGGCGGACGCGCTGATCGGCGCGGCCTTTGACTGCCTTCGCCGGGCAAAGGCGGAGACCGCCGGGACGCAGGAGGTCCTGTTTGCGCTGGATATCGGCCCGCTGGGGCGGCTGCTGGCTCCCTTCGGCGATCTGGATTTTGAGGACGCCGTCTCGGTGTTTGCCGACGTGGTGCGGCTCGGTGTGAAGCACGGCGCCCAGGCCGTCGTGATCGAGACCTTTACCGATCTCTATGAAACAAAGGCGGCGCTGCTGGCGGCAAAGGAAAACTGCCGCCTGCCGGTGATCGTCTCCAACGCCTACAGCAAGGACGGCCGTCTGCTGACCGGCGCGCTGCCGGATGCGGTGATCGCCGTGCTGGAGGGCATGGGGGTGGACGTGATCGGCGTCAACTGCTCCTTCGGCCCCAAGGCGCTGCTGCCCATCGTGAAAACCTATCTGGAGCGGGCCTCCGTGCCGGTGATCTTCCAGCCCAACGCAGGGCTGCCGGAGACCACGCCGGAGGGCGTGCGCTATAACGTGGGCCCGGCGGAATTTGCCGCGGACGTGACGGAAAGCCTGCGCCTCGGCGTGCGGCTGGCGGGGGGCTGCTGCGGCAGATCGGAAGAGCACACGTCTGAACTCCAGTCACACGTATC
>CAMVNL010000343.1 GCA_947168785.1 uncultured Clostridia bacterium
TCTCCTCTTATCCCTTCTTCTCTTCTCTTCTCTACGTCACATTGTGACGCTCAAGGCGCACATTGTGACACTTCCGGCGCACATTGTGACGCTCAAAGCGCACATTGTGACGCTCACGTCGTATGCACGGAAAACGCCTTTCGGATAATAGGCGCCTCACGATAACGTGGCTGGCGCGAGTGGAATGGTCCGCTCCTGCGGTGGGGCGGCAAAGGGGCTGCCGTATGCGCCGGTCCTCTGACCGGATATTCCTGTCCGGCAGGGGAGAGAGGGCCTTCCGGCATGCGGTGGAACCGCGAATGGCGCGGCCGCCCAGACGGCCTTCGGTTTATTGGCCGCCCAGACGGCCTTCGGTTTATTGGCCGCCGAGGACGGGCAGCCAGTTCAGCAGCCTGAGATAAAGAGCTTTGAGCCAGTTCAGTATCCGTTCCATGTTCCCGCCTTCTTTCTTATATCCTTCCGGCCGCGGACAGCTTCCGCAGGCGTTCTTCCAGTTTCCTCTGTTTCGTCAGCAGGTCGAACAGCGCGTCCTGCGACAGCACCCCGCGTTTCAGCCCGGCGGGCAGCTTTCCCGCTTCGTCGGCTTCATAGTCGCGCCGCCAGTCGTCGCCGTCATAGTATTCCGCCAGCGCTGTCAGTTCCGGCAGGGCGGCTTTATAGCCGTCCTGCGCGGCGTCAAGACTGTCCAGCGCCGCCTCCAGCGCGTCAAGGGCCACCTGCCCCTTGTCCATCCGCCGTTCCATCTCCCGGACCCGCGCTTCCCGTTCTTTGCCGCTTGCCTGCATTGCCTGACTGTCCATCGGTATTCCTTTCTTTCCGGTGGGGTCACCGGTTGATCGTCTGTTGTCAGTATAGTCTTTTTACAAGGAGATTGCAATGAAAAATGAAAAACAAACCGTGTTGACGGAAGAGTTTGTCCGTCAGGTGCTGTCTTTTGTCGCCTCTGTCCCTTCCGGGCGGGTGGTCACCTACGGGCAGATCGCCTGGGCCGTCGGGCGGCCGAAAAATGCGCGGCTGGTGGGGAGGGTCCTCTCCCGGGCGGAGTGGTACGGGGAATTCCCCTGTCACCGGGTGGTGAACCACGCCGGGCGCACCGCGCCGGGCTGGCCGGAACAGCGCAGCCTGCTGGAGGCCGAGGGGGTGGCGTTTCTCCCGAACGGCAACGTGGATCTGAAACGGTTTTTGTGGCGGCGGGAGGAAGGTTCTGTTTCCAATTGACAAATTCCACCTTGTATCGTACAATAAAAGAGAAGGAGTGAATCGTATGTCTGACAACCATCGTCAACCGCTGACGGAAGAAAAAGTGCCGGTTTCCGGCAAGGTATGGCTCAGCTTTGCGGATTGCATGTGCGCCACGCTGAACGGCCTGCTCACCGGCGGCGGCATGACCTATTTCTTTACCAAATTCATGGGGCTCAGCGAAGAGCTGGCCAGCGTGGTGTGGATCATCTTCGCCATCTGGAACGCCTTCAACGACCCGCTGTTCGGCTATCTTTCCGACCGCACGAAGAGCAAGCTGGGGCGGCGCATCCCCTATATCCGCTACGGCTCGTTCTTCTACGCGCTGGTCTTCGTGCTCACCTGGTTCAAGTGGCCCTTCGGCGGCAGCCAGACGGTGCTGTTCATCCAGATGCTGGTGACGCTGTTCCTGTTTGATACCTTCTACACCGCCATCGCCACGTCGCTGTACGTGATGCCCTATACCATGGCGGTCACCAACAAGGCCCGCAGCTCCATCTTCATCTGGAAGATCGGCTTCAGCCTCATCTCCCTCTCCGTGCCGCTGGTGGTGTTCCCGCTTATCAAGCCGGAGGTGGGGGAGGACCCCTTCCGCTTCCAGATGATCATGACGGCCATCGGCGTGGTCACCTTCCTCGTGATCTTCTTCTCCACCTTCTTCTATAAAGAAAAGGTGCAGAACGAGGCGGAGGAATCCATGGGGCTGTTCCGGTCCGTGGCGGAGTGCTTCAAAAACCGGTCCTTCGTGGTGTTTGAGGTGCTCTCCTTTACCGTGATCTTTATTCAGACGATCCTCATGCAGGGCGTTATCTATTATTTCGACGAGTTTGATACCCCCATGCCCCTGGCCTACGGGGTGCTGGGGCTCGGCGCGGTGGCGGGCATCCTGCTCTGGATCAGAATGCTGCGGCCCTGGGGCGTGCGCAAGTGCGTGCTGATCATGTGCGTCTCCTTTGCCTGCGCCGCCGCCGTTATGTGCGCGCTGGGCCGGTTTGCCCCGGTGGCGCTGATCGTGTTTTTCGTCACCGGCGTGGGCTTTGCGGGCGGTATGTACCTGGTGCCCATCATGAACGGCGACGTGATCGACTATGACGAGATCAAAACCGGCGCCCGCCGGGAGGGCATCTACGCAGGCGTCAACTCCCTGATCACCAAGCCCGCCATCAGCCTGGCCAACGCCGCCTTCCTGATGATCGCCAAGTGGTTCGGCTACGATACGGCGCTGGCCGCCGGCATGCAGAGCGCCCTCGCCAAGCAGGGCGTGCTGGTGGCGTGGATGGCCGTTCCCGCCCTGCTGCTGGCGCTTTCCGCCGTGGCCATGAAGTTCTATCCGCTGTTCGGCAAAGGCTGGGAGGAACAGAAAACCGCCCTGGCCCGCCGGCACGAGCAGGAATAATATCTGTCATTGAAAAAGGAGAGGATCAAAATGGACAAGGAATCAAGAGGACTTGAAATCAGCGAGTTTAACGGCAGAGGATATGACCGCACGCTGATTTTCAAGACCTGGTGCGTGGCGTTTCTGACGCAGGACGACGAATACACGGTGAACACCTACATGGAGCGCCACATGGAGACGGACGAGGTCTTCGTGCTGCTGAAGGGCGAAGCCACTCTTTATATCGGGCTGGAACGCACGCCCGTGAAGATGGAGCCCTGCAAGCTCTATAACTGCACCGTGGGCACCTGGCACAACATCGTCGTGTCGCCCGACGCCAGCGTGCTGATCGCCGAAAACAGCGATACGGACAAAACCAACACGGAATACCACTATCTTTGATGATATCCCTGGAAAAAACATCATGAACAACCGATTCCAAAAGGTAACGTCGGGCTTTCTCCTGACCGCAGCGGGCTGCTTTGCGGCGGCATTGATCCGGTACGGGTTTTACTGGCTGGATGGCGCATCCCTGTTCGGTCGCGCGCTCTTCCTGCCCGTATGGATGACGAATCCGGCGGTAACGGTCGTCGCGTTTTTGTGCGGGAGTATTTCGGCCGTCGCCGCGTCCGGCCTTTTCATTGTGGCTACTGCTCCACCAATTTAATCGTGAATTATTTATGCGCCGGATAAACGTCGCAA
>CAMVNL010000344.1 GCA_947168785.1 uncultured Clostridia bacterium
GACCAGCATGATGACCCACGGCGGCACCATCTGCCCCCTGCCCTATTTCTCCCCCAAGTCCTCCCTCGCGTGCATCAACGAGGAGAAGATCACCTGCTTCAACGGCGTGCCCACCATGTTCATCGCCATGTTCGCCCATGAGGATTTCCCGAAGACGGACTTCAGCCATATGCGCACGGGCATTATGGCGGGCGCCAACTGCCCGCCGGACCTGATGCGCCGCGCGGCGGTGGAAATGAACATGAGGGAGATCCTCAGCGTTTACGGACAGACGGAGTCTTCCCCCGGCTGCACCATGGGCGAGGTGAACGAACCCGAAGACCTGCGGGTGGAGACCGTGGGCAGCGCCTTCCCCAACGTGGAATGCAAGATCATCGACCCCGAGACCGGCGAGGACCTGCCCGACGGTCAGAACGGCGAGTTCGTGGCCCGGGGCTTCAATATCATGAAGGGGTATTACAAGATGCCCCACGCCACCGCCGCCACCATCGACAAGGAGGGCTGGCTGCATTCCGGCGATATCTGCTGCCGCACCCCCGAGGGCTATTATAAGGTCACAGGCCGGCTCAAGGATATGATCATCCGGGGCGGCGAGAACCTCTACCCCAGGGAGATCGAGGAGTTCTACCTGACCCACAAGAAGGTGCGGGACGTGCAGGTGGTGGGCGTGCCCGACAAGCGCTATGGGGAAGAGGCCTGCGCCTGGATCGTGCTGAAAGAGGGCGAGACTGCCGACGAAGCGGAAATGCGGGAATTCGGCAACGCCCTTATCGCACGGCATAAGGTACCGCGGTATTTCCTGTTCGTGGAGGACTTCCCCATGAACGCCGCCGGAAAGATTTTGAAGTATAAAATGAAAGATATGTCGGTGGAGATGCTGGGGATTTAGGCAATAGGCAATAGGCAATAGGCAGTAGCACGGCGCGGTTTCAGTTCGAAATTCGGAGTTCGGAATTCGGAATTCGGAATTCGGAATTTGGTGGCACGGTGCCTTGCGCCATTTCAGAGCGGAGAGCGGAGAGCGGAGTGCGGAGATTCAGTAGCACGCAGCCTCAGCTGCGTCAAGGCCGGTGAGAAGATATCAGGCTGCACGGCGAAACGTGCCGGTTTCAGAGCGGAGATCGGAGAGCGGAGTGCGGAGATTCGGCAGCACACAGCCTCAGCTGCGTCAAGGCAGTCTGAACCCCTTCCCACTTTGCCGCGATCCTGTAACCGGCGAATTACGGCTCCTCTCGCCGTTATACGTTTTGCTCTTTTCATTTTGTTTCCTTATTATAATGAATGGCCGTCGACATAGATTTATTTTGTCGACGGTCATTGACTTATTTCCACAGGCGTATCATAATAAGAGCCGTTTTTATTCCAATATAGAAAAGGGATGTGTGCATGAACGTTTCCCGCAAGCTCCTCTCCGCGCCGGTGTGTCTGGCCTTTCTGATCGTGGGGATCGTCTTCGGCAACGGTATGATGTTCCTGTTCGGGAACGACCCCGCTCAACCGCTTGGGACGATCAGCCTCCTGTGCGAGGACCGCAAATATCTGTTCTGGATCTGGGCGTTCTTCGTGGTGGGCGGCTATTATCTGAACACGCTGTACGCCTACCGCCGGTATGGCGAGCAGTCCCGCGCCCTGCGCCTGTTGTGCGTGATCGCCGTGCTGGCCGCCTGCGGCATCGGGCTGTCGCTGAAGCACGACGTCACCAACTGGAATCCCAAACGGGTGGTCCACTGGATCTCCACAGGGCTCTATATGGCGACGCTGGGGCTGACGCTCTTCCTGTTCCTGTTGAAAAACGCGAAACGGTATGAAGGGTTTTCGGCCATGGCCGCTGCCGTGGCGGTGATCGCGGCGGGCATCGTCCTGTGGCTGCTGCTGATCGGCAAGAGCGGGCTGATGGAAATGGTGCCCAACACGCTGCTGGAAATGCTGCTGCTGTATCTGAATTTCATCCGTCCGGTAAAACCCAAACAGGCGAAAGCGTCCCCGGCCTGACGGGCTTATGAATTTTTCTAATCATTCATTTATTCTTTTTCATCGTTGAAAGAAAAGAAACTGTTGACATTCCGGAAATTTGTGATAAGATAAACATAAATCAAAAGGCTGCGACGAAGACGGAAGAAACGAGGTCGTCCACAGAGAGCCGGGGGTGGTGTGATCCCGGCGAAAGAACGTTTCAGTTCCCATCCCTTCCGAGCCGAAGCTCCGAAAGCATCATCCTGCCAGTAGGCGGCTTCCGTAATGCTGCGTTAAAGCATAAGGTTTATCGGAACCTGAGCGGCGCGAAAGCGCAATTTGAGTGGTACCGCGGGTATGATCGACATGCTCGTCTCAAGAGATTGAGACGGGCATTTTTTAATGTTAAAATATAAGAGTTAAAAGTTAAAATACGGGACCTGCGGTCGGCATTATAATAAAATCAAAACGCGTATGCGTTTTCCGAATTTCAACTTTTATCTTTTCACTTTCAACTTTTTTTTGATCTTTCAAATAACAGGAGGTACATATCATGACCACAGCCAACGCGAGAATTTCCGAGATCGCCTTCCGTATCCGTGAGATGCGGGAGATCATGGGCTATGACGAGGCGAAGATGGCGACGCTGACCGAAGTGACGCCGGAGGAGTACGTCGCCTATGAAAGCGGCACGGTGGATCTCCCCTTTACCTTCATCCACAAGTGCGCCCTGGCGTTCGATATCAGCATTACGGAGCTGCTGGAAGGCAGCAGCGCAAGGCTGTCCTCCTACACCGTCACCCGCAAGGGCGAGGGCCAGCAGACCGCCAAGGAAGAGGGCATCACCATCGAAAACCTGGCCCCCATGTTCAAAAAGAAGATCGCCGAGCCCTATTGGGTCAGATACGAATATTCCGACGAGCTTCAGAACAAGCCCATCCATCTCACCCGCCACAGCGGGCAGGAGTTCGACCTGATCCTCAAGGGGAGCCTTTTGGTGCAGGTGGGCGCCAACAAGGAAGTGCTGCATGAGGGCGACAGCATCTACTACAACTCCTCCACCCCCCACGGCATGATCGCCGTGGGCGGCGAGGACTGCACCTTCTGCGCGGTGATCCTGCCCGGAGAGGATGAAAAGGAGGAGACCATCCGCGAGACGCTGGTGGCCCCCCACCCCGGCCACCGCAAGCTGGTCTGCGATAATTTCATCGACACCTTTGAAGATGAAAACGGCCTGCTGAAAAAGATCGAGTTCCACAACGAGGACAAATTCAACTTCGGCTTCGACGTGGTGGACGCCATCGCCAAGCGCACGCCGGACAAGCTTGCCATGCTGCACGTGGACAAGAACAAGGTGGAGCG
>CAMVNL010000345.1 GCA_947168785.1 uncultured Clostridia bacterium
ATCCGGGGCGACACGGTGACGCTGAGCGATATTCCGCCCTACGGCTTTGCGCTGGCGCTGCTGCAATAACCGTCAGAAACCGCCGGGGGACGCCCGACAATAACAAGGAGAAAAACAAATGCTGCAACCTGCCATTTCCCCGTCGCTGATGTGCGCGGATATTTTCAGATTGAGAGAGATCATCGACGGCTTTGAGGCCAACGGAATCGAGTATTTACATATCGACGTGATGGACGGGCAGTTCGTGCCGAACTTCTGCCTTGGCACCGACTACTGCCGCCGGATGAAGGCGGGCGCGTCCATTCCGCTGGATATCCACCTGATGGTGACGGAGCCGGAAGAAAAGCTGAAGGCCTTCCCCTTCGGGCCGGGCGACTTCGTCTCCGTCCACTACGAGAGCACGGCGGACGTGACCGGCGCGCTGAACGCCGTGCGGGAACGGGGGGCAGCGGCCTTTCTCGCCATCAATCCCGACACGCCGGAGACGGTGGTCCTCCCCTACCTGCCGCTGCTGGGCGGCGTGCTGCTGATGACCGTCTACCCCGGCTTTGCGGGGCAGAAGATGGTGGAGGGGTCCCTTGAAAAGATCACCCGCACCCGCCGGCTGCTGGACGAAGCCGGAAGGACCGATTGCCGGATCGAGGTGGACGGCAACGTCAATTACGAAAAGGCCCCGCTGATGCGCAGGGCCGGGGCGGATATCTTCGTGGTGGGCACCTCCAGCGTGCTGGGTCCCGGCGACCTGAACGGCAACATCCGCCGGATGCGGCGGCTGCTGGCGGAAGCGTGAACCAGAGCGGAGTGCGGAGAGCGGAGTGCGGAGATAAGAGCGGGACGGCGGGATCGCCGGACGGCAGTTGAGGCCGCTTTCTGCCGGAGCATACCGCCTGACGTGATTTCAGAGACAGAGGTGGATAAGTTTGAAAATTCTTGTGTTTGGTTCGCTGAACATTGACAAGGTCTATTCCCTGCCCCATCTGCCCGATAAGGGTGAAATGCTGGGTTGCAACGAGATGGAAACCCACGTGGGGGGCAAGGGGCTCAATCAGGCGCTGGCGCTGCAAAAGGCCGGGGCGGACGTGGTGGTCGCCGGCATGGTGGGAAAGGACGGCGCGTTTCTGACGGACTATCTGACCCGCAGCGGCGTTTGCGCCGAGGAGATCGGCACAGCGGCCGTGCCGACGGGACATGCCATTATCGGCATTGACCCGCAGGGCCGCAATCAGATGATTATTTTCGGCGGGGCCAACCGGGCCATCACCGAACAATATTGCGACGCGGTGCTGGCAAAGCACGGGGACGCGGACCTGCTGCTGACCCAGTATGAGACCGCCTGCGTGGAATATATGCTGCGGCGCGCCCATGAAAAAGGCATAACCACGGCGGTGAACCCCTCCCCCTATGTGGACGCGGTCAAAGACCTGCCCTACGACTGTATCGACTGGCTGATCCTGAACGAGGACGAGGGACGGCGCATCACCGGGGAGACGGAGGACGACGCCGTCGCCCGGGCGCTGTTTGCTCTGGGCGGCAGCAGGATCATCCTGACGCTGGGGAGCCGCGGCGCGCTGTATTACGACGGCGAAAACACGGTAAAAACCCCGGCCTTTGCCGTCAACGCGGTGGACACCACCGGCGCGGGAGACACCTTCACCGGTTACAGCCTTTTCGCGCTGCTCAGCGGCAAATCGCCGCAGGAGGCGCTGCGCACCGCCGCCGCTGCCGCCGCCATCGCCGTGACGAAAAAAGGCGCGGCGGAGACCATCCCCGACCGGGCGCAGACCGAGGCGTTTTTGAAGGAAAGACAGACCTGACGCATGGATCAATATAAAAAATCAAGGATCCCTGATTGATTCAGAGATCCTTGTTTGCTGTCTATGGGGATCGCGGCGTTTCGCCCGGCGGGCGGTCACTTCCCCAATACCTCGTTGGCGTAGCGCACGGTGGCCATGGCGTCCGGGGCGTATTTGTCCGCGCCGATTCTGGCGGCGTAGGCTTCGGTGAGCACCGCGCCGCCCACCACGATCTTACAGGCGGGGGCAGTTTGCCGCAGCAGGCGGATGGTCTCTTCCATGGCGGGGACGGTGGTGGTCATCAGGGCGCTGAGGCCCGCGAAGGGGGCGCTGTGCGCCGCCACCGCCTCGGCGACGGTTTCCGGCGGCACATCCTTGCCCAGGTCGATCACCTCAAAGCCGTAGTTTTCCAGCAGAAGCTTCACGATATTTTTCCCGATATCGTGTACGTCGCCCTTGACCGTGGCCAGCACGAAGGGGCACTTCTTTTCCGCCGCCGCGTCCTGTTGGGGCATGGCGGCTTTGATCACCTCAAAGGCAGCCTTGGCCGCCTCGGCGCTCATGAGCAGGCCGGGCAGATAGACCTTGCCCTGCTCGAAATCGACGCCCACCTTCTCCAGCGCGGGCATGATCTCGCCGGTGACGATTTCCAAGGGAGGCCTGCTTTGCAGCAGCTCCTTCGCCAGGGCGGCGGATTTATCCCGCATGCCCTTGACCACCGCGGCCTTCAGACCCGCTTCTTTCTGTTCTCCGGCGGGGGTTCCGGCCGCCGGAGCGGCGATCATGGCAGGAGCGGACGCGCCGCCGTATTTCTGACAGAAGGCAATATATTCCGCGCAGTTGGGGTCGAAGCCCCTGAGGGCGTTAAACGCGTAATAAGCGCGCATCATGTCGTAAGAGCAGGGGTTCATGATGGCGGCGGAAAGGCCGTTTTCAAAGGCCAGCGTCAGAAAGGCGCTGTTGATATTCGGCCGCTCCGGCAGACCGAAGGACACGTTGGAGACCCCAAGCACCGTATGGCAGCCCAAGCGCTCCCGGATAGTCTTCACCGCCAAAAGGGTGGTCACCGCCGCGTTTCCGTCCGCGCTGACGGTGAGGCACAGCGGATCGAAGACGATATCCTTTTTGTCGACGCCGTACTTTTCGGCTTCCGTAAGGATACGCTCCGCAATGGCAACGCGGCCCTCCGCCGTTTCCGGGATGCCGTTTTCATCCAGCGTCAGCGCCACCGCCACGCCGCCGTATTTTTTCAGCAGCGGGAAGACCGTCTCCATGCTCTCTTTCTTGCCGTTGACCGAGTTGATCATGGCCTTGCCGTTGTAGCGGCGCAGGGCGGCCTCCATGGCGGCGGGATCGGAGGTGTCGATCTGCAGGGGCAGGGTGAATTCCGCCTGCAGCTCGTCCACGACGCGCCGCAGATTGGCGGGCTCGTCCGTGCCGGGCACGCCCACGTTCACGTCCAGGATCTGCGCGCCTGCCGCCTCCTGGGCCTCGGCCTCGCCCATCAGATA
>CAMVNL010000346.1 GCA_947168785.1 uncultured Clostridia bacterium
AAGAACTGGTGGTGCGTCATGTTCCCGCCCCTGTGCCTGCCCGCCGCCACGGCGCAGGAGGACGCTTACGCCGTATTTCAGGAGGGCGGCGCCCACGTGGTGCAGGGCGAGCCGGAATACGTGATCCGTTTCAGGATCGTGGAGCTGGTGGAAAAGGCCGTGGAGCACATCAGGACAAAATGGCAGGGACAGGAGGAACACGAGCGGCAGGGATAATCAATCAGGGGTTGGCGAGATAATCCGGCAGCGCGGGCCTCAGTGCCGCTCGTGACGCACACCATTTTTTTGGTTCATCACGGATAATTGTGGGATACAGCAAATAAAATTTGTCGAAGAAACGAAATTCCCCCGGTAGCGCGGCACCTCAGTGCCGCTATTGGCGAAAGTTACATTCAGCAACCTGAAAAATCCGCTGAACCGTGTTTCCTGACAATACCTTATTTCCGGTTAGCAAAAAGTATTGTTTACGTCATGAGCGGCACTGAGGCGCCGCGCTGCCAAAAGTCGCCGGCAATTCTCCCCTTCCCAAACCGACCAAGGCCCTCCGTCTCCGGCAGGGCCTTTTCTGCTTGCCATCCGCCTGAAAATCATGTATAATAATAATGAAATAAAACAGAAAAGAGGAATTTGCCATGAGCAGAACCGATTTCGGGGCCAAGCCCCTCAGTTACCCCCAGCCCGTGTGGATCATCGCCACCTATGATGAAAACGGCGTGCCGGACGCCATGAACGCCGCCTGGGGCGGCATCAGCGAAGAAAAAGAGGTCTCAATCTGCCTGTCCCCGGGCCATAAGACCTGCAAAAACTTCGCCGTCACCGGCGCGTTCACCGTCAGCATGGCGGACGAGGCCCATTTGGCGGGCTGCGATTACGTGGGCATCGCCACCGGCAACAAGACGGCGGATAAATTCGCCCGGGCCGGGTTCACGGCGACGAAGAGCGAAAAGGTCAACGCCCCCATCATCAATGAGCTGGCCGTGTGCATGGAGTGCAGGGTCAAGAGCTACGACGAGGAGACCTGCATCCTCAAGGGCGAGATCGTCAACGTGAGCGTGGACGATTCCGTGCTCACCGACGGCAAGGTGGACGTGGCCAAGGTGGCCCCCGTCTGCTTCGACCCCTTCAACAACGCCTATTGCGTCGTGAAAGAAACCGTCGGCAAGGCCTGGGGAGAGGGCAAAAAGCTGCTGTAAGCTGTTTGCAACAGCGTGATTTGACGGAGGAACTCCGGTAGTCAGCTCGACCAATCGCCAAGCTGCCATTCCCCCATACTCCAACTGAAAGCGGTGATCCGTATGAAAAAACGATTCGTTCTTTGTGCGATTTTCATCACCCTTTGTATTCTCTGCGCCTGCGGACGGACGGAGCCTGCCGCCACCCCGACGGACGCCGTCACGGCGACGGACGCGGCGCAGCGCGCATCCGTGGTTTTCCGGCTGGAGGAGCTGCCGGAGATCGGCGCCTACAGCGCCAAAGAGGTAAGGACCTTCTACGACGCGCCGCTGAAACGGTTTGAGCCGTCGGAGGACTACGGCCTGCTGATCCCCTACCGGCTGCACAGCGAGGATATGCTGCTGGGCAGCCTTGGCCGATTCGGGCTGATGACGGCGGACGGCCGCATCGTCACCGGCCCCATCTATTCCGAAATCGCCGTCTGGCAGGTGGACGGCAAGACCTATTACCGGGCGGCATGCCACGTCTTTGAGGAGAGCGCGACCGACGCGCCCTCATGGCAAGACGACCCGGACGGTTTTGAAGAGGTCAACCGGCAGGCCGAGGACTATTACCGCGACAACGTCCTCGTGCAGCTGATCCCGGCGGAGGGCGACGGCTGTCTTTCCATCCCCAACGCGGACGTGTTTCCCTTTACGGACCCCTCCACCGGCGTCACCCTGTTCGTCGCCAGCGCCGCGGCGCTGGGGTGGAGCGGAGAATCCACAGACCGGTCCTTCTTCACCGTCTGCGATGGACAACTGGAGCCAATTGCGGCGCTGTCAGAGGAAATGAAGGCCTATGACGGCCTGAACGTGATTTCCGCCGACGAAACCGGCTGCGTGCTGTGCGGTTATGCCCGCCCGACGGATGCGCCGGAAGAGACGGAAGGGACCTATACCCTGCTGTTCTGTGAGGACGGGCAACTCGTGGATACGCTCTCGCTGGGGAGCGAATACCCGTTAGAGGCCGCGGGCGGTCTGGTGCGCTGCCCCACCCGCCTGTGCGACAGGGACGGCAACACCGTCGCCGCCTTCGACGAGCAGAACACCGAGGCGACCTACGACCCCCAAAGCGGCTGCTATATCCTGCTGGACCGGAAGGCGCTGACGCTGCGCAAAATCGACCGGAACGGGGACGTTATGGCGCAGACCCGGCTGCCCTCATCCCCGCCGCCCGATCTGCTCAACCGCTGCGACTTCGACGGGCAGACGCGGTTGGTGGTGACCTGCCGCCTTTCCTACGCGGAAAAGAGCGTCTACCGCGTTTACGACGGCGACCTGCGGGAGGTCTGTACCGTGGGCGACCTGAACGCCCCCGCCGTGGAGCTGACCAACTGGTATAAGGAAAAAGGCCTCCACGTCTTCACCGTCCCGGGCGAAGGGACCACCGACCTGCTGGATCTGAACGGCAACAGGCTGGCTTCCGTTCCCTTTGCCGTCACCGGCTGCCGCACCGGGGAATATGCCCACAACGCGAATCTGCTTTTGCTGTATAACAACGGCAGGTACACGCTTTACGACGGCGCAGACCGGTCCCTGTCGCCGGCGGCGGACATGCCGGCCTCCCCGGAGGACGTCTTCTGCTTCGATCGGAACGCCATGGTATTCTATACGAACAGCAATTCACCGTCCGTCAACGACTGGCGCTACTCCTTCCGTGAGACCGCCACAGGCAGGCTGCTGAAGGACGGGGTCGATTCCGTCTTCATCTGCCCCGTCAACGGAGAAGTCTATTACAGCTATCTGCGCCGCGGCACGGTACACATGTGCGACGGCGCCCTGCGGGACGTGGCGACGCTGTACGACGCCCTCTATTCCTGACCCCCTGCAACAGAAAGGAGACACCCCTATGAAAAAACTGCTTGCGCTGCTTTCCGCCCTGACGCTGCTGCTGACCTGCGCCTGTACCGGCGCCAAAGCCCCGTCCCCCGACGCCACCGATACCGACGCCCCGGCCGCCGCCCCGCAGCCGACGGATTTTCGTTTTACCCTTGACAACTACCCCCGCATGGGCGGGTCGCTGGCCAATCTCCCGCTGGGGGAGGCCGTAACCGACGGCCGGCTGCTGGCCGCGGACAGGATC
>CAMVNL010000347.1 GCA_947168785.1 uncultured Clostridia bacterium
CTGGACGAGATCGTCGTCCCAAAGGATCAGATCGGCCCCGGCGCGGATATAGTCCTGCAGGTTGCGGACCATACAGGCCCGGAAGGCGGGGTCCAGCGTGCAGACCGCGCTGCCCGACCGCCCGTCAAAGTTCGTCAGGAGGGTGCAGTCGTCAAAAACGTCGTAAAACGTCTTTCCCCTTCCATCTCCCCAGCCAAGAGAATTGGTCCAGAGCGCGACGGGATATCCCTGCCCGCGCAGCCGGTCCAACGCGAACGACAGGTTTTGCAGCGTCTTTTTTCGTTTTTCTCCGCTTTCAAAAAATTCACAATGGCTCAGCAATACCCAGTCCGCGCCGATTTCGCGCAGGTCCTTGTCAAAGCCGTCCGGGTCTTTGATATAGCAGTTCATCACAACCTGAACCATCAGCATGATGATACCTCCGGTTTCCTTCTTGCTGTTTTGTATCGTCGCCTTTTTGTTCGATCAAAGCGCCCGTTTGTTTCCGTTATAATTCTGTCAGATACGGATCGTTTCGCCGGGGCGGACGCGAAAAACGCCGCTGTCGGTCTCAAAGAACAGGTCCAAAAGCGTGGGATTGTAACAGATGGTTCCGGCGGCGCTGAAAACCAGCGAGCGGAAGGCGGTCACGTAATCATAAACTGCCATATTCGTCGCGTACCAGACGTCCGCTTTGCCGCAAAGGAGATCGCACAGCTCTTCCATATGCGCCCAGTTGCGGTTGCGGTCAAACTCATAGCTGTGCCCCCACAGATAAAAAAGGCGTGGATAACGGGCGTCGAGATAGAGCTCGTTGATTTTCATATCGACGAACTCCCGCGCCCAGTCAAGCACGTCCGGATGGTCGTGATGGGCGGTGGGGATCCAGCAATACCAGTCCTCCGGCAGGGCAAAGCGGTTATTGTCGCCGCCGAGCGACCGGGCGTAAACGATCCCGATATCCCTGAGGTACCGCCGCACGGTCTCATAATCCGAGCCGCCGGTAAAGCGGGTGACGCCGCTGTTCGGGTACGCCATGCCGCGGATGATGCAGCCGAGGTGTTCTTCCAACTGCAGCCTGCCGTTCAGCGCATCCCGCAGCCCCACCAGCGTGCGGGACGTGCCCGGCGCCAGATGGTATTCCCCATGGATGGCCACCTCATGGCCCTTTCCGAGGATCTCCGTGCGCAGCTCTTCATAGGTCAGCTTTCCGCCGCCGGGCGTTTTCGCCACAAGGGCAGAGTTGATATTGAACGTGCATTTCATTCCGCGCGCCCCCGTCAGCTCCGCCAGCCGCAGATCCTGCCTTACGCCGTCGTCATAGCTGAGGGTGACGGCTTTTGTCTTCCCCTCGGGGAAACGCATATGCAAAAACGTCATACTATGATCCTCTCCGTTCCCGTTTCGCTCAGTTCCGGTCCTCCGCTTCTGCCAGAAGCACGGTATTTTTGTCAATGCTTGCAGTGACCGAATCGCCCGACGCCTCCACGATCAGCGAAAGGTCGTGGCGCTCGTCCAGGAGATACAGCCTGATTTGCGACGCGCCGGGGAAGGAAAGCAGAAGCGGGCGGCCGTTTTTTTCATAGTTCGATACCAACGCCATCCGCCGGATGCCGTCTGTGGACGCCGTCGCCGCGAGATCGGTATCGGCGCGCATTTTTGCTTCTCTGCCAAGGCTGCGCAGCAGTCCGAAGGCCTTCACCGCGTAATACGTACGCGAGGGGGTGTCCGTATGCCGGAGGAACAGCCCGCCGTAGGCCTGATCGGGCTGCGCGTCGTAATAACAGGCGACGTCCACGTCGTCCGTCTGCTGCAGGCGGCACATGACGTCCGCCGTGAAGGACGCGCCGGTCACGTTTCGCATTTTGGTAAACATATCGTTCCCCGCCCAGTTCCATTCGTCGAGAATGGCCTCAGTACCGGCAAAGCCCGCCGCGTCCAGCTTTTCGCGGCAGTAGCGCGCATGGGCGAGCACCTGCTCCGGGTCGGAGGAATAGATGTGCCAGGAGAAGAAATCCAGCGGCGAAGCGGTCTGAGGCGCTTTGACGTAGGCAAGGAAATCGTCAAACCAGGTGAGAAACGAACGGTAGAACTCGTCGGCGTTCGCATCGAACGCGGCGTAGAACCCGCAGGAGGCGTAGCCGCCGACCCTGATCTCCGGGAATTCGCTTTTGAGCAGATTGGCGGTCACGCGATAAAGCTCGAAATATTCCGCCTGCGTTCCGGTCCACATGGGCGGGTTCTCCGGCTCGTTCCAGATTTCCCAGTATTTGATGCCGTAATGAAAGCCGTTCGCCCAGCCCTCGTTATAGTGCCGCACGATATTCGCGCAGATGCGCGCCCACTTCTCCGCGTCCTCCGGCGGGCGCACGTGGGCCTTGAAATAGCCGTGGTCAATGGTCTCGCCCAGCCGGTAGAAAGCCTCTGCGCCGCTCTCATGGATCCGGCGCAGGTATTCGTCCGTAAAGGTAAAATCATAGGACTTCGCGTCGTTTTCGTCCAGCTCCCAAAGCGGGAAGATATTGCGCACGTCCACGAATTTTCCGCCGCCCAGCGTTCCCTCGATATCGTGCAGGCGGCAGTAGGGGATATTCGCGTCGGTGAAGAGCTTTGACGCGTCGCGCTGGAAATTGTGCGTGACCGGACCGCCGTTCACGCCGTTGAGCGGGCGGATCGGTCTGCCGGAGGGCTGCTGCCAAACGGTGATGGAATCCATTGCGTTTCCCCCTTTAACAGACAGTGCCGTTCCGGAATCTCGCCAAAATCCGCAGCAGCGTTTTCAGGGGGCTCAGAAGCCACAATACGATGTTTTTGAAGCTGGTGAGCTTGCCGCCGTTATCGTCCTGACGGGGCGTGAGGCGGATCTCGTCCATGCTCAGCGCCGCGTCGTCTCCCTGGAAGCAGAAGCTGATCCCGGTGATGTATTCCAGCGCGTCGCCGCCGTTAAGAGGCGGCCCCAGCAGCGCGTCGCCGGCGTAGACCCGGTTGAGGTCAAAGGTCACCCGATGCCACTCTCCGTCCGCGGGAAGAACGTACACGGTATCCTCCGTGCCCGTTACGACCGGGGTCCGCAGGAAGAACCACGCGGTCTGGAACCGCATTCCCTGCAGCGTAACGTCGCTGTCGCCGTCGTTGCGCAGCATCACGGAAACGGACGCGTAATTCCTCCAGTCGTCGTTCAGGTCGCTGAAAACGGCTTTTTTGGAGCCGGCGAGCAGATAAAACGCCGGTGAGACGGAAAAGCGCCCGCTGCCGCTTACCTTCAGGCCGGCAGAGCCCGCATAGGCGGCT
>CAMVNL010000348.1 GCA_947168785.1 uncultured Clostridia bacterium
CGATCATCAGCGCCGCCAGCAAAACGCTCAGAATTTTTTTCATGATGATATCACTCCTGTTGATATTTTTCCACATAAATTATATTACAGAACCGCCAAAAAGTCAAATTCTTTTTGCGTGATATTTGTTAAGTATTTGTGAATCCTGCGGCGAAAAAACTTGTATTTGTGACAAATGTTTGTTATGATTGCATCAGAAAAAACAGAAAGGAAGAGTTTGATGGATCTGGTAACGCTCGGTGAAATACTGGTCGATCTGACGCAGACGGGCGTCAAGGGGGATGGCACGCGGCAGTTCGCGGCCTTTCCCGGCGGCGCGCCGGCCAACGTGGCGGTAGCGGCGGCAAAGCTGGGCCTTTCCGTCGGTTTTATCGGAAAGATCGGAGCGGACGCGTTCGGACGGGACCTGCGGCGGACGCTGACCGGGAACCGCGTCTGCGCCGACGGCCTTTTTGAGACGGAGCAAGCTCCCACCACGATGGCCGTCGTCAGCGTGTCGCCGGAGGGGGAGCGGTCTTTTTCTTTTTATCGCTCCCCGGGGGCGGATACGCTGCTGACAAAGGAGGAGGCCGCCGCCGCGCTGGCGGGGTACGGACTTTCCGCCCGCGTGCTGCACGTGGGGTCCTTGAGCCTCACGGATGACCCCGCCCGTTCGGCGACGATGGAGGCGCTGCGCCGGGCGAAGGCCGCCGGCATGCTGGTCAGCTATGACCCCAACTACCGGGCAGCCCTCTGGAAAAGCGAAAAAGAGGCGGTGCGCCGCATGAAGGAGCCCATGCGCTATGCGGATATCCTGAAGGTCTCGGAGGAGGAGCTGTTTTTGCTGACGGGGGGCAGCGACCTGCGGATGGGCTCTCTGGAGCTGGGCTCTATGGGGCCGAAGCTGGTGCTGATCACCCTCGGCGAAAAGGGCGCTTATTACCGGTACGGCGTCTACACCGGCGCCGTTCCCGGCGTCGGCGTGACCGTGGCGGATACCAACGGCGCGGGGGACAGCTTCCTCGGCGCGGCGCTCACCTGCCTGATCCGGCGTGGTGAAGAACCGCTGAAAGACCTTACCCCTGCGGCGTTGGAGGAGATCGTCTCCTACGCCAACGCGGCGGCCGCCGTCACCTGCTCCCGCCCCGGGGCCATCCCCGCCCTGCCCACGGCAGAGGAGGTCGGGAAGGCCTTTCCGGAATGAATACTGCGAGGACAAATTGGGGTTTGTCGCGCCGTTGGCGCGACAAAAAAGTTGAGAGTTGAAAGTTAAAAGTTGAAATTCGGAAGCCCTGCCGGGCTTGATGATATCATATAATGCCGACCGCAGGTCCCACATTTCAACTTTCAACTTTTCACTTTTAACTTTTCGAGCGTCAGCTCGACAAATCCTTTTTTACGAATAAAAACTCGGTGATACAAAAAAGCAATCCCGGCTCGAGGACGCATCCGAAAGCCGGGATCATTCTATTCATTATTGCCTGAATACCTCGCAAACACAGTCGCGCTGCTCGCTTGGAGCGCTTCGCGTCGCTTCTTGTTTGCTCACGTCAGCGCTGCGCCTTTTTCTGCACACCGGCAGCGGCGCACCGCTTCCGCTATTGCCTATTGCCTACTGCCTGGATTACGCCACGACTTCCACGCCGATGGCGGTCTTTTCGCCGTTGATATCCCACTCTTTGACCACGCCCCTGGGTTCTGCGACGGTGACGGAATCGGCCAGCACGTCGCCGGCGATGGCGGCGGCGTTGACGGCGGCCACGGCGTTGATCCTGTCTGTGCCGCAAATCGTCACGTTCACGTGGTCGGTCACGTTGAAGTCCGCGTCCTTGCGCATGGTCTGGATCTTGGAGATCAGCTCCCGGACGAAGCCCTCGGTGATCAGTTCGTCGGTCAGCTCGGTATCCAGCGCCACGGTGACGCCGTTGTCGGACAGGCTGAAGGAATGGGCCAGTTGCTCCGCGGAGATCAGCAGGTCGTCCGCCGTCAGTTCCACGTCGCCGATGGAAAGCGTCAGCGTGATATGCCCGGTCTCGTCCAGTTCCTTTTTGGCTTTCGTGCCGTCGAGGCTTGCCAGCTGTGTGCGGATCTCGCCCAACTGCTTGCCATACTTCGGCCCCAGGGTCTTGAGCTGCGGCTTGAAGGTGTAGGAGACAAGCCCGGCGGCGGAATCGGCGTAGATCACGTTCTTTACGTTCAATTCATCCCGGATGATGTCGGAATAGACGGTTGCCAGCTTTTTCTCTGCCACCACGGTGATGGCGGAAAGGGGCTGGCGGTTTTTGATGTTGGCGCCGTTGCGGGCGGCGCGGCCCAGCACGACCACCTTCAGCACCTCGTCCATGGAGGCCTCCAGCTCGGGGTCGATCCAGGCTTCGTTCACTGCGGGATAGTCGCACAGATGGACGGATTCGGGAGCCGTCTTGTCGATGGAGCAGACCAGGTTGCGGTAGATATCCTCCGCCATGAAGGGGATCATGGGGGCGGCGGCCTTGGCTGTGGTCACCAGCGCGGTATACAGCGTCATGTAGGCGTTGATCTTGTCCTGGGTCATGCCCTGGGCCCAATAGCGTTCGCGGCCCCGGCGCACGTACCAGTTGGAGAGCTCGTCCACGAAGCTTTCCAGCGTCTTGGCGGCCTCGGGAATGCGATAATTGGCCAGATGGTCGTCGGTGGCCTTGACGGTGGAATTCAGGCGGCTGAGCAGCCACTTGTCCATGACGGAAAGCTTGTCGTATTCCAGCGCGTACTTGGTGGCGTCAAACTCGTCGATGTTGGCGTAGAGCACAAAGAAGGCGTAGGTATTCCACAGGGTGCCCATGAACTTGCGCTGGCCCTCCTGCACGGCCTTGCCGTAGAAGCGGTTGGGCAGCCAGGGGGCGGAGTTGGTGTAGAAATACCAGCGGATGGCGTCCGCGCCGTAGGTGGCAAGCGCGTCGAAGGGATCCACCGCGTTGCCCTTGGATTTGCTCATCTTCTGGCCGTTTTCATCCTGCACGTGGCCGAGGACGATAACGTTTTTATAGGGGGCTTTGTTGAACAGCAGCGTGGAGATGGCAAGCAATGAATAGAACCAGCCGCGGGTCTGGTCCACGGCCTCGGAGATGAAGTCGGCGGGGAACTGCTGCTCGAACAGGTCTTTGTTCTCAAAGGGATAGTGGTGCTGGGCGAAGGGCATGGCGCCTGAATCGAACCAGCAGTCGATGACCTCCGGTACGCGCTTCATTTGCCCGCCGCATTTGGGGCACCTGATCGTCACCGCGTCGATGTAGGGGCGGTGCAGCTCGATA
>CAMVNL010000349.1 GCA_947168785.1 uncultured Clostridia bacterium
GCGAGTTTCAGGTTGGCCCACCACATGGCCGGGTCCTGCTCGGCAAAGCCGGGCTCCCGGGAAGTGATGGGCGCTTCGCTCTTGGGATAGAAGGCGGTGGCGACGCATTTGCCGGTCTCGACGCTGACGAGGCTGGCCTTGACGGAAGAACTTCCGACGTCATATCCGAGAAGATACATGTCTATATGCGGGTTTTGTTGTAAGTGTTCTTGTCAAAACGGTAATACCTGGCCGCGCGGTGCGCGACGCCCTTTTCGCGCTCCTCCAGGGGGACGATATAGGGCATCTGGACCATCTTCTTGTAGAAGTTGGCCGGGTCCAGCCTGGCTCCGAAGACCACCTCGTAGAGGTTGCGGAGCTGGGTGACGGTGAATTTCCGGGGCATGAGCGCGTACAGCATGGACGGGTCCATGGACGCCAGGGTCCGGAGCATCTTGACGGCTTCGGCAATGATCTGGTTGTGGTCGAAGGCGAGCGGGGGCAGCTTGTCCACCGGCACCCAGAGCGCCTCGGTCCCTTCCATGTCGCCCATGATGCTGCGGCCGATCTTGACGAGGGCCATGTAGCCGATGGTGACGGTCCGGCCGACATGCATCTGCTGGGTGGCTTCCAGCCAGTGGATGTCCCGCGGATCCTTGGTCCGGTCCGGGGATCCGAAGGCATGGAACTGGGTGAGCGGAACGTTCTTCAGACCGGTCAGCTCGGTGAGGACGCGCCGGGCGGCATCGTCCAGTTCCTCCCCGTCCACGATGACGCTTCCGGGCAGTTTCATGTCATGGAATTCCTCTCCGCCCTCCACGCCCGTGCGGCGGATCAGCAGCACCTCCAGCCGCTCCCCGTCGAATCCGAGGACCGTGCAGTCGACCGAAAGGTGGATTTTTGCAGATTCTGTTTCCATGGTTCTTGGTTTTAGCGTTTCAAAGTTATGAATTTTACTCCGTCCGGTCAAGTCCCCTTTTTGTAAATAAAGGTCCTTTCCCGTGTTTTGTTATTGTGTTTAATACAATTTGAATCAAAATTGACAGTTTCCGTGCGGCGCCTCCCCGTTCCCGGGAGTTTGCGGATTCCCGAATTATCGCTACCTTTGCACTGCATCGGGGTGTGGCGCAGTTGGCTAGCGCACCTGCTTTGGGAGCAGGGGGTCCCGCGTTCGAGTCGCGGTACCCCGACGGAAAAGGGACTGCCATTGCAGTCCCTTTTCCGTCGGGATAACTTCCGTTTCACTCGCTGGGGGCCTAATCCCCCAGACCCCCTGCGTCGCTTCGCTCCGAAAACACAGAGCTCTCGTTCCTCGGACACGGCCTCCGCCGGGCCGTCTGATGACGGCCTTGGTTCCTTCGAACCAATGTTTTCCAGGTATCGGTTGTGATTCGTGGCGCAGGCGTCGATGGCTTTTGGCGCAGGTCTCCCGGATCTCTGGCGCAGGTGTGATTTTGGAGTGGGGACCTGCGCCGCAAAACAGGCACTCACGCTTTCCAATGGCGCAGGTGTCACCCCTTTTTCCACACCTGCGCCAGCCGATGGCTACACTTGCGCCGCCACATGGTTACACCTGCGCCAGCCGATGGCCATACCTGCGCCAAGGGGTGGGTGTGGCGTACCGGGAACTGGCGGTGTGCCGTAAATGCGTCCTGGCGGAAGTCTTGCAGGGGCGCTTCAATTTGTGTATCTTTGCGAGAACCCGTGTCAAAGAGCGTCTTATGAAACCGTATCAGCTTCTTGCCATGTTTCTTTTTCCGTTTTTTGCGTCGTGCCGACAGCAGGTTCCGGAGGAACCGCGCATATCCATCTTTGCCGACCATATCGTGACGGCCGCGCAGCAGGAGGGGATTTCCTTTGCCGAGGCGGCTGCCCGTTTCCGGGAGATGGGGTATGCCGGGGTGGATGTGAGCACCAACATCGATCCGGCCCTGCTCCAAACGCTGGACAGTCTGGGTTTTGCCCATGCCTGCGCGATCATCTGGATCGACCTGGTGGCTGGTCCCGGGGAGGCGGAAGAGGAGGGAGCCCTGGACTTCATGCGGCGGACGGGCTGGGACAAGCTGCTGCTGGTGCCCGGTTTCCTGCCGGAGGATGCGGGCGACGAGGTGCGGGATGCGGCCGTTGCAAGGGTGGCTGCCTTTGCCGACAAGGCGGCGGCCGAAGGATTCCCCGTGCTGGTGGAGGACTTCGACAATCCCCGTTCGCTCTGTTACGATACGGGCAATTACCTGTATTGCGGTGAGGACGTGCTGCCGGCGCTGGAGCATTTCCGGGACCGCATCGGCCATGTCCATCTGAAGGACCGCCGGGCCAAGTCCGACGCCGCTTCCGTACCGGTGGGCGCCGGAATCGTTCCGGTGAAGGAGGGCGTGGACAAACTGCTGGAGAGCGGTTATGACGGCTGGTTCACGGTGGAACAATATGGGTCGGCACAGATGTTACAGGATGCGTCGGTATCCATCCGCACCGTCCGTGCGGCCTTGACCAAGTAATCCATCATGCTATGAAAGTATTGATAGTCAACGGGAGCCCCCGTCCAAAGGGCAATACGGCCTGCGCGCTGGAGGAACTGGCTGCGCAGCTGAAAGCGAACGGTATCGACAGCGAAACCGTCTGGATCGGCAACAGGCCGGTGCGCGGGTGCATCGCCTGCGGGCAGTGCGCGGCGGAAGGACTGGGCCGATGTGTGTTCGACGACGACGTCTGCAATGAGATCAGCGGCAAGTTTGCGGGGGCCGATGCGCTCGTCGTGGGCTCGCCCGTGTACTACGGCCAGCCCAACGGAGCGCTTCTGAGCATCATCCAGCGGGCCTTCTACTCCAACGGCGGCCGCATCGCCGGCAAGCCCGCGGCGGCGGTGGCCGTGTGCCGCCGGGGCGGCGCCACCGCGGCCTTCGAAACGCTCACCCTTCCGTTCCAGATGATGAACATGCCCGTGGTGACCTCCCAGTACTGGAACATCGTCTATGGCCGCGCCCCCGGCGAGGCCCGGCTCGATGCGGAAGGCATGCAGACCATGCGCGCCCTCGCCAACAACCTCGCCCACCTGCTCCACGCCACCGGCGGCCAGCCCGCCCCCGGCCGCGGCGACGAGCCCTGGACGCCCATGCATTTCATCCGCTGAAACACGTAAGGATATGAAACGGAAAGCTTTATTTATCGGCGGGACGGGAACGATCAGTTCCGCCATCACCGCGCAGCTGGCCGCGGAAGGGGAGTGGGACCTCACGCTCCTGAACCGGGGGAACCGGAACGACGGACTCCCGGA
>CAMVNL010000350.1 GCA_947168785.1 uncultured Clostridia bacterium
GGCCTTCGCCAGCGCGTCCTCGTCCCCCTTCACCGCGCCAAGCTGCAGCCACACGCCCTCAAAGAGCTGCTCGCGCAGGGGCTGGCCGTCCCAGTAGTTGCCCTTCACGGCCCGGATGGCGACGCCGTCCCCTGTCCGGGCAAAGCAGAGAAACAGCTCCGGGTACATGGAGCCGTGCTCGTAGGCCGTCAGCATGGCGGTATCGCCCCGCCGTTCCGTCAGCATCGGCCCCATCAGCTCATCCTCATGGACGAACGCCGGAATTTCCCGCAGCCGGTAAGCGTGGGCCGGCCCGTCGTATTCCGACAGGCGGATCTCCGTCCTTGCGGCGTCCTTTTCCCCGGGCCATGACAGATAGACGAGCCGTTCGCCGCCCCGCTTGGTCAGCCGGGCGCTTGTGCCGGCGGAGAGCAGATACCGGAACCGGACGAAGGGGGTGAGCCGGCATACCCGCAGCTCCATGGTCAGCGTCAGCCCGCTGCCGAAACTGCCTCTCAGGGTGACTTGCTCGATCTCGTCGTTGAGAAAGCTCCTGTCGGCGACGGTCAGGTCCTCCGGCGCGGCGGCGGATTCTGTCCCGTCGATCTCAAAGACGGGCCACGCGAAGGGGAACTCCGTTTCCGTCCCCGCGGCCCGATAGGTCAGCGCCTGCGCGCCGCCCGCATGAAGCGCATAATAGGCATTGGAATAGAAAAACATCGGTACTCTCCTGAGGATCGTTTCGCTTTTCAGGTTCAGTATAACCGTTTCGGCCTTTCATTGCAAGAGCAGGAAATGGGAACTTGAGAAATACCCACCTCCCCCTCCGCCTTTTTGCTATTTATTAATGCGGCAATGAAATAGTTGGAAATAAGAAAGGTTGTGCTGCCGCATTCATAAAACGATCATAACGCCGTTTTTTGCCGTTTTACGGCAAAAAACATGGCGAAATATTACTTCGGCAATCATAAAACCGTCGTTTATCATTCAAATTATTTAATTGCCGAAGTAATAATAAAATATAGAATAACCTCCATAAAAAGGTTGCAAACAAATCGAATTGTTGGTATAATATCTAACTATCAAAAATCTGAAAAAATGAGAGAATCGATATGCAGATCATTATTGTAGACGACGAACCCCTGATCCTGCGGGGCGAAGCGGCCATCGTGCAGCGGATGCTGCCGGAGGCCTGCACCCGCGCGTTTTCCTCCCCTCGGGAGGTGCTGCGCTACGCGGAGAGCAACCACGTGGATATCGCCCTGCTGGATATCCAGATGCCCGGCATGACGGGCGTGGAGCTGGCGTGGGCCCTGAAGCGGATGCAGCCGGAAATCAATATCATTTTTGTGACCGCCTACGACCATTATTACGCCGAGGCCATGCAGATGCACGCCTCCGGCTATCTGGTAAAACCCCTGCGGGAGGAGGAGCTGCAGAAGGAGCTGCAGGAGCTGCGCAGGCCCGTTCCCATGGCGGAAAACCGCCTGTTTGCCCGCGCCTTCGGCGATTTTGAGGTGTTTTACAACGACAAGCCCCTGCTGTTCCGCTATCAGAAGACCAAGGAGATGTTCGCCTATCTGATCGACCGGCGTGGCGCCATGGTCACCAGCGAAGCGCTGATCACCGTTCTGTGGGGTGGGGAAGTGGACCGCTCCAATTTCTTCAAGCAGGTGCGCAAGGATCTGAACGACACCCTGGCGGAGATCGGCTATGACGATATCCTGCTGCGCCGCCGGGGCGCGCTGGGGCTGCTGATCGACCGCATCTCCTGCGACTATTACGACTGGCTTCAGGGGCTGCCCTCCGGCATCAACGCCTATCACGGCGAATATATGCGGCAGTACGACTGGGCCGAATCCACCTGGGTCAATCTGGAAGGGAAGACGAACTTATGGGAATGATCAGTGAAACCATGAATGCGGTCAACGGCGCCATCTCTTTTGTGTGCGCCGTTTTTTCACTCCTGCTGATCGTCGCTTTGCAGGTAACCCCCTACTGGCGGCGGATCATCGCGGTGAAGCCGATGTTTCTGTGCATGATTTTTACCTTCCTTACGCTGCTTTGCGACGGAATCGTTCAATTGTTTTTCATCGATGAAGCAATCCCGTTCAGAGTGCTGCTGACGGCGTCCGATTTTTTTTCCTTCCTGGTGGAATGGTGCTTCGGGCTGTTCGTCGTCTCCCAGGTGACGATTTCCGCCGCAATGAAACGGACCATGCTGACCGTCCTGGGGCTGGTCTGCCTGACGGGGGAAGTGCTGCTCGTCGCCAACTGCATCCATCCGTTTCTCTTTGATTTTGAGACGGGGCAATACCCTTACAACGGCGTTTACTGGGGCATGGCCGGTTTTAATTATTTGTTCTTTTTCGTTGCCGTTCTGCTGCTGCTGTTCCGCGGCAAGAACCTGTCAGCCCGCGACAGGTCCTTCCTGTCCGTCACGCCCTTGCTGCCGCTCACGTCGCTGCTGTGGGATTATCTGTTCCCCGGCCTGTCCTCCTGGTATCTGATGCTGTTTGTCACTGTCTCCGGCAACTACATCCGCCTGATGTTTGTGACAATGAGGGCGGCGCAGGAGGAGGTCCGGCGGTTGGAGGTGAACCGGACCAAGGCGACGCTGGAACGGATCAAGCCCCATTACATATATAATGTACTGGCAAGCATCTATTACCTCTGCGATCAGGACGTGGGAACGGCCAAGGAGGCCATCCACATCTTTTCGGATTATCTGCGCAACGCGCTGAATATGATGGAGGCGGAGACGCTGATCCCCTTCTCCCGGGAGCTGCGCACGATCCGCAACTATCTGGAGCTGGAGCAGATGCGCTTCGGCGACCGCATCCGCGTGCGCTATCAGATCGAGGCCGACGAATTCCTTTTGCCCCCCTTCGCCGTGCAGCCGCTGGTGGAAAATTCCGTCAAGCACGGCGCGGAGCATGCGGAGGAGGCAGGCGACATCATCATCGCCAGTTTTGAACGGGAAAACGAATACGCGGTGGTCATCCGGGATACCTTCGGCGGCTTTGATTCCGAAGCGGAGGGGGACAACCCCGAGGGCTCCGCCACGAAATATATCCGCGACATCCTTGAGCAGACCGTGGGCGGCACCCTTCAGATCAAAAGCCGCCCGGGAGCCGGAACCGTCTCCATGATCTCCATCCCCAAAAAAAAGGATCATCACGGATAATTGTGGGATTGGGATTCAAATAAGTGTGCGGTTATGTGATTTTCGGTAGCGCGGCACCT
>CAMVNL010000351.1 GCA_947168785.1 uncultured Clostridia bacterium
CAAGGCGCCGTGCTGCATAAGCCCGACAACTCCCTCTTGATAAATCAGATTCTGCCCGCCAAAAAGCCGTCCACGGCCTTCCAGTAGGTCTCCGGGTCCTTCACCACGCTGGTGGCGTGCAGGCCGCCTTCAATGGGCTGCTTCGCCTTGGGGGCCGCGCAGGCTTCATAGAGCTCGTCCATCATGTAGAAGGGAACGAAGTCGTCCGCCGTGCCGTGGAGGAAGATCGTGGGGGTGACGGAGCGCTTCACCGCGTCGATGGGGGAGCACTTTTTGAAGTTGAAGTTGCCCCGCAGGATGGAGACCGCGTTGGCCGCGTCCAGCAGTGGGAAGGCGGGCAGGCCGGAATAGGACTTGACCACGTGGCGGAACTGCTCATAGGCGTTGGTGAAGCCGCAGTCGGATACCGCCGCCTTCACGTTGGCGGGCAGGTGCTCGCCGGTGCACAGCATAGTGGTGCCGGCGCCCATGGAGTAGCCGTGGATCAGGATTTCCGCGTCAGGGTCCATGGCGATGATGTAGTCGATCCACGCCAGCACCACGTCCTTGTCGTGGTAGGCCATGGTGCAGTAGCGGGTCTCGTCGCAGCCCCAGCCCCGCAGCGACGGGCACAGGCAGTTGAAGCCCTTGGCGTGGTAGTGGACGGCGAACATGGCCGTGCCCTGGGGGGCGGAGTTGTAGCCGTGGACCAGCACCGCCCACTTGTGGGATTCCGTCTCCGCCGGGATCAGGTAGCCGTGTACGGGGCCGGTTTTTTCGGTGGAGATCACCTTGTCGTCGCCCTTGTTCTCGTCAAACCACTTCTGCGCCGCACCGTAAGCGTCGCCCTCATAAAGGGCGGTCTGCTCGGGATCGGGATGGTCGAACATTGAGACGAATTTGCTGTTGAGCTTGGTGTTCAGGGCGCATTCATAGATCAGCGCTCCCGCGCCGAGAACGGCCGCGCCGAGGCCGACGCCGGCCTTGACCAGTGAAATTCCGATTGCCATGTTGATTGCTCCTTTATATCCGTATCTTTTTATTTCATTGTCAGAGAGATGCGCTTTTTGGCAGGGTCCATCTTCAGCACCTTCACCTTGACGATATCGCCGACTTTGAGCACCTCGGAGGGGTGCTTGATATACCGGTCGCAGATCTGGGAGATGTGGACGAGGCCGTCCTGATGGACGCCGATATCCACGAACACGCCGAAGTCGATGACGTTGCGCACGGTGCCCGTCAGCTCCATGCCATCCTTAAGGTCTTCCAGGCTCATCAGGTCCGCCCGCAGCACCGGCCGGGGCAGGGCGTCGCGGATGTCCCGCCCGGGCTTCATCAACTCCGTGATAATGTCGTTCAGCGTCGGCAGACCCACGCCGCAGGCCGCCGCCAGCTTTTCTTTGCCGTAGGCCGCCGCCTTTTTGTCCAGCTCCGGCACGCCGCCGGTTTTCAGCGTCTTGGCGTCCACGGAGAGCAGCTCCAATAACTGCTTGGCCGCGGGGTAGGATTCCGGGTGCACGGCGGTGTTGTCCAGCGGCTCTTTGCCGCCGGGGATGCGCAGGAACCCCGCGCATTGTTCAAAGGCCTTGGGGCCCAGCCCCTTGACCTTTTTCAGTTGGGCGCGGGAGGTGAAGGAACCGTTCTCCTCCCGGTAGGCCTGTATGTTTTTCGCGGTGGATGCCGTCACCCCCGCCACGTATTGCAGCAGCGAGGGGGAGGCGGTGTTCAGGTCCGCGCCCACCGCGTTGACGCAGTCCTCCACCACGCCCTCCAGCGATTCCGCAAGCCTGTTCTGGGGCAGGTCGTGCTGGTACTGGCCCACGCCGATGGATTTGGGGTCGATCTTCACCAGCTCCGCCAGCGGGTCCTGCAAACGCCTTGCCAGGGAAATAGCGGAACGGACGGACACGTCGAACTGGGGAAACTCCGCCGCGCCCAGCTTTGACGCGGAATAGACGGAAGCCCCCGCCTCGTTGACGATGGCGTAGGTCACTTTGCCGTGGTAGTCCCTGATCACGTCCGCCGTGAAGATTTCCGCCTCCTTGGTGGCGGTGCCGTTGCCCACGGCGATGCAGGTGACGCCGTAACGGTCGATGATGGCTTTCACCTTTGCGGCGGAGGACTCTTTTTCGTTTTTCGGCGGGGTGGGGTAAATCACGCCGGTGGTCAGCACCTTGCCGGTGGCGTCCACAGCGGCCAACTTGCACCCCATGCGGTAGCCCGGGTCTATCGCCAGCACCACCTGATCCTTGACCGGCGGCTGCAGCAGCAGGGGTTTTAAGTTCTGCCCGAACATTTTGATGGCCTGTTCGTCGGCCTTTTCCGTCAGCAGATTGCGGATCTCCCGCTCCACGGAGGGGAACAACAGCCGGCTGTAGCTGTCGGCGGCGGCGTCCTTCACGAACTGGGTGGAGATGCTGCCGGGCCTCACGAAATGCCGGAACAGCACGCCCATGGCGGCGAAATCTTCGATCTCCACCGTCACCTTCAATATCTCCTCCGCCTCGCCCCGGTTGACGGCGAGGATGCGGTGGCTGGGGATCTTCCCCACGGGCTCCGTGTAGTCGTAATACGTGGCGTAGACGGAGTCCTCCTCTGTCTTGGCGACAGAGCGGATCACGCCTTTTTGGAGGATCAGCTCCTTAAGGTCGCTTCTCACCTCCGGCGAATCGGAGATGATCTCCGCGATGATGTCGTTGGCCCCGGCCAGCGCGTCTGCCGCGGTCTCCACGCTCTTATCCATATCCACGAAGGGCGCGGCCATATCCTCTACCGTACCGCTGCGGCGGTCCTGCGCCAGCAGGTCCATAGCCAGCGGTTCCAGCCCCTTTTCACGGGCGATCGTTGCACGGGTACGGCGCTTCTGCTTAAAGGGCCGGTACAGGTCCTCCAGCGCCGCCAGCGTTTCGGCGTCGGCAATGGCGCGGGCCAGGTCCTCCGTCATCCTGCCCTGTTCGGTAATGGCGGCGGTATAGTCTTCTTTTTTCTTTTCCAGGTTGCGGAGGTATTGCAGCCTGTCCCCGATCTCCCGCAGCGCCTGATCGTCGCAGGCGCCGGTCATCTCCTTGCGGTAACGGGCGATAAAGGGGATCGTGTTGCCGTCGTCGATCAGCTTGACGACGTTTTCCATCCGGTCCCGCCGGACCGGGAATTCATTGCAGAGGGTGGTGATGATGTCCATGGGTTTGCGTATCCTGATTATAATGATTGATATAAAGAGTCGCCAGTCGCCGGAAG
>CAMVNL010000352.1 GCA_947168785.1 uncultured Clostridia bacterium
GTTCTTTTCCTTCGGCATCTTCCCCGAAAATCTGTTTGAGCCATTTACCTCTTCAAACACCCCGCAACTGATCTTCGTCGCCCTTGTGCTGGGCAGCGCCATGCTGGCGGCGGGCGAGCGGGTCTCAGGCCTGCGTAAGCTGACCCGTCAGGTCAATATGGTCGGCCTGCAGCTGGCAAAATGGGTCAGTCTGCTGGTGCCGTTCTTCACCGGCGCGTTTCTTGCGCTGGAGATCTGGCAGGGGCAGACCGACGTGCTGATACGGATGTGGCAGCCTTTGGCGCTGTCCCTTTTGCTGACGGCGGCGGTGCTGGCGGCGGCCGTTATGTGGCTCTCGTTTAGGCTCAGGCTGTCCCCGCTGACGGTCTTCGGAAAGCTTCGTGAGCCCTTCCTGCTGGCGCTGAAGACGGGTTCGCTGGACGCGGCCTTTGACGCGACGGAGCGATCCTGCGTCCGGGAACTGGGGATCGACCCTTCCTACGCTCAGATCAGCCTGCCCCAGGGGCTGGTGCTGTATATGCCGGTCAACATCGTGGGGGTGATTTTCTTCGCGCTGTACGCCGCCGAAGGCTACCGTGTGGCGCTGGACCCGGCCAGAGTGCTGGCTGCTGTGTTTTTCGTGGTGGTGCTCTTTGTGGCGACGCCCCCGGTGCCCGGCGCCAACCTGCTGGCCTTCGCGGTGCTGTTCTCCTGGCTGGGCATTCCCGGCGCGGCCTTAATCGACGCCATGATCTTTGATATTGTGTTCGGCATCGTCGCTTCCGCGGGCAACCTGACGCTGCTGCAGGTGGAAACCGCATTGCAGGCAAAGCGGTTCGGTCTGCTGGATCTGTCGGCGCTGCGAAAGCATTGAAAAACCTATGATACTGATAATTGCGGAAAAGCCGAGCCTTGCGCGCAACATCGTGGCGGGCGTCGGCGACATGAAAAACAACAGCGGCTATTACGAGGGGCAGGGGTATCTGGTCACGTGGGCCTTCGGGCATCTGTTCAGCCTGTGCGATATCGAGGACTACACCGGTCCCACCTCCACCGGCCGCTGGAATATGGAGAATATCCCCTGCTTCCCGGAGGAGTTCCGTTTCAAGCTGCGCCCCGGCCGGAATAAAAAGGACGACGCAGGGGTATCCCGGCAGTTCGGCGTGATCAAGCGTCTGTGCAACCGCCCGGACGTGGACTGTATCGTCAACGCCGGCGACGCGGATCGCGAGGGCGAGATCATCGTGAGGCTGTGCATCATGAACGCGCTGGAAAACCCCAAGCCCGTGAAACGCCTGTGGCTGCCGGACCAGACGCCGGAGACGGTGGCTTCCGCCCTGCGGGAGATGAAGGGCGACGAGGAATACGACAACCTTGCCAACGAGGGGTTTGCCCGCACCTACGTGGACTGGCTTTACGGCGTGAATCTGACCCGCTACGCCACCCTGCGCACGGGCATGCTGCTGCGGGTGGGGCGGGTGATCGTGCCCATCGTCAAGGCCATCTTCGACCGGGATATGGCCATCCGGAACTTCGTGCCGGACATCTATTACGCGCTGGTGAGCAGCGAAGAGACCAACGGCGAAACGGTGGAGCTGGTCTCAAGGTATAAATTCCCCAAAGAGCAGGCGGAAAAGGCCCGGCGGGCCTGCGACAAGCTCAACGCCCAGACCGCCACCGTCACCGCCAAAAAGACGAAAAAGGACGCCCTCAAGCCCGGCAAGCTCTATTCTTTGAGTAAATTGCAGAATTATCTCGGCAAAAAGTACAAGATGCCCATGGACGACTCCCTGCGGGTGACCCAGGCGCTGTATGAAAAGGGTTATCTGACCTATCCCCGCACCAATTCGGAGTACCTTGCCACCGCGGAAAAGGATAAGATCAAAAAGATCGTGGGGCTGGTGGCGGACATGGGGTATCCCGTGGCATTCACCGACAAAAAGACCATCTTCGACGACAGCAAGATCGAATCCCATTCCGCCCTGACGCCCACCTATAAGATCCCCAAGCCCGACGCCCTGACGCCGGAGGAAAAGACCGTCTATACCGCGGTGCTGCGCCGCTTTGTGGCGGTGTTCTGCAAGGAGGAGTGCGTGGCGCAGAAAACGGAGCTGACGGTCTCCGTCGGCCCCTGCGAGGACTATACCCTCAAGGGCACGGTGATTCTGGAGCCCGGCTGGACGAAGTATGACGATTCGGTGAAGACCTCGTCGAAGATCCTGCCCAACCTCAACAAGGGCGATACGGTCAACATCAACTTTCAACCGAAGGAGAAGGAGACCTCGCCCCCCAAGCACTACACCATCGAGACCCTGAATAACTATCTGAAAAACCCCTTCCGGGAGGAAAAGGCCGCCGCCAACGAGATGGACGACGCCGACGACGCGGAGGAATACCGCGCCATGTTCGAGGGGCTGGAGCTGGGGACGGAGGCCACCCGTACCGGCATCATCGACAACGCGGTGAAAAGCGGGTATATCGAGCTGAAAAAGGACGTCTACCGCATTCTGCCCGGCGGGGAATACCTGATCGAGCAGACGGCGGCGCTGGGCATCTCCATGGATAAATACAAGACCAGCCAGCTGGGGCAGGCCCTCAAAAAGGTGTTCCACGGCGCCATGACCGTGGCGGAGAGCGTAAAGCTTACCGAGCAGGAGATCACGGAGGTGTTTACCGCCCCTGCCAACGCGCCGGATTCCCCCGACTATACCGGCGCCTTCGGCGACGTGGCCGGAAAGTGCCCCCTTTGCGGCGCGGACGTGACGAAAAGCCGCTATGGCTATCTCTGTTCCGCCTATAAAGAGGGGTGCGGCTTCAAAATGCCGGGGCGGCTCTGCGGCAGGCCCATCACCCTGAAAAACGCCGCTGCGCTGCTGACGGAGGGAAAGACGGAAAAGCTGACGGGCTTCGTCTCCAAAAAAGGCAAGGCCTTCGACGCGCCGCTGAAGCTGGAAAACGGCGTGGTCTCTTTCGACTTTGAACGGAAACAGGGTGAAGCATAGGAATGTTGCCGGGCTTTATCGCAGAACGATTGTGATTGTTCCAATCGCCGCAGCACGCAGCCTCAGCTGCGTTTCCTGCGTAAAAGAAACTGCGCGTAGCACGCAGCCTCAGCTGCGTTTCCTGCGTAAAAGAAACTGCGCGCAGCACACAGCCTCAGCTGCGTTTTCGCGCAAATGTTGCATCCCGTAGCACGGCGCATTGCGCCGTCT
>CAMVNL010000353.1 GCA_947168785.1 uncultured Clostridia bacterium
CGCGCAGAAGCTGTTTTGTCGGTCCGGCTTTTTCAGAGAAGGTTGTCTGCGGAACGATCTGTTTTTTCGCGGGACTTATATAGACAGATTCATATACGGGCTTTGCAAAGATGATTATGACAAACAACATCGGTGATTTTGTGACGCCCATTCAATATCTTGATTGCATTTCCGGCAACCGGATCTACGTCAAACGGGAGGATCTGCTTCCCTTTTCCTTCGGCGGAAACAAAGCGCGGAAGGCGGCCCTTTTCTTTGACAAGATCGACGGCAGCGGCAGCGATTGCGTCGTGACCTACGGCGGAAACAGCTCCAACCACTGCCGGGTGGTTGCCAATATGGCGGCGGCGAGAGGGCTGAATTGCCTGATCGTCTCCCCGCGGGAGGCCTGCGCGCCCACGTACAACAGCAGGATGACGGAGCTTTTCGGCGCAGAGAGAATCACTGTACCGATCGGCGATGTCCATGATACCATTGAAACGCTTATACAGCGGTTGCGCGCGGAGGAGCGCCGCCCCTTCTTTATCCCGGGCGGCGGGCACGGCAACACCGGCACGCAGGCGTATGTTGACTGCTACGATGAGATCCGGCGCTTTGAAGCCTCCGACCGCGTTTCCTTCGATTATATTTTTCATGCCAGCGGCACCGGTACAACACAGGCGGGGCTTGTCTGCGGCAAACTGCTTCACGGAGGCAGCGAAACGATCGTCGGGATCAGCATTGCCCGGAAAAACCCTCGGGGCCGACAGACGGTTGCAGACAGCGTCAGAGAGTACCTCTCCGCGCAAAACCGCGTCGTTCCGGATGCCGGCATTGAAGAAGCGGTCGTCTTTGACGACGCATACGTCGGCAACGGTTACGGCGCGGACGGACCTTCCGACGTGATCGACGAAGCGCTTCTCCGTTACGGGCTCCCGCTGGATCCCGTCTATACGGGGAAAGCCTTCCGAGGTATGTTGGCGTATCTGAAAGAACGTCAGCTTTCCGGCAGGAACATCCTGTTTATTCATACCGGCGGCGCTCCGTTGTTTTTCGACTATCTGAATAACAAAGGAAACTGAAACATGAATATCATGATTCTCAGCGCAGGGACCCGTAATAGCATCGTTCGGTATTTTCGGCGGGCGCTCGGCGGCAGCGGTCGGGTGATAGCCACGGATATGTCTCCTCTGGCGCCCGCTCTTTATGAGGCGGACAGTTATTATATCGTTCCGTCTGTTTGCGAACCGGGGTATATGGACCGTATTTGTGATATTTGCCGGAAGGAAGCGGTGAACGCGGTTCTCTCTCTGATCGATCCGGAGCTGTCGCTGTTGGCGCTGTCCCGCGAACGGCTTCATGCGCTGGGGGTATCGGTGATCGGTTCTTCCTTTGAGCTCTGCGAAATGGCGTTGGATAAAATGAAGCTGTTCCGGTGGATGAAGGAACATGACGTTCCCTGCGCGGAGAGTTATGATGATATGGCGCGGTTCCGCAGGGATCTGGCGGCGGGAAAGATTGCCTTCCCGGTATTTATCAAGCCCATCCGCGGCAGCGCGTCCGTCTCCATCTCCAAGGTGACCGATATGGCTATGCTGGAGTTCCTTTGGCGCCGTCATGCCGGCTTGATGATCCAGGAATATATGAACGGTCAGGAGATCGGCGCGGACGTCTACGTGGATATGATCTCCGGCGAGGTCGTTTCGATCTTTACCAAGAAAAAGCTGAAAATGCGCGCCGGAGAAACGGTTTCGTCCGTTTCCTTCAAGGATGAAAAGCTGTTTGCGCTGTTGAAAGACCTTGCGGAAAAAGCCGGTTTTGCCGGGCCGCTCGATATCGATCTGTTTGAAATCGACGGCGAGTACTATATTTCCGACGTCAATCCGAGGTTCGGAGGCGGCTATCCGCACGCCTATGAATGCGGCGTGGATCACATGAAAATGATTCTTGAAAATCTGTCCGGCAGCGTCAATCCCGTTACGGTCGGCCGATATGAAAATAATGTATATATGATGAAAGCTTATGACGTTTCAGTCAGAAAGATAAGCGAAAGGGCGTCAAACGCGTCCGACCGGGCGAATGATACGTTTGCCGCCATCACAGAAAAAGCGGCAGTAAAATGATAAGACGCAGGGGGAAGTTATGCAGCAAAGGGAATTCAGCGTTTATGAAAAATACGTCAAACGGATGCTTGACGTCGCTTGCGCCTCCGGCGCTATCGTCGGTTTCGGCTGGCTTTACGGCCTGGTTGCCGTTCTGGTGCGGGTCAAGCTTGGCAAGCCTGTTCTGTTCAAGCAGCCCCGCCCGGGCAAAATCGATCCGAAGACAGGCAAAGAGCGGATCTTCCAGATGTATAAATTCCGCACCATGTCCGACGCCCGTGACGAAAACGGCGAGCTGCTGCCTGACGATGTTCGTCTGGGGGCTTTCGGTAAAAAGCTTCGCGCGACAAGTCTTGACGAGCTGCCGGAAGCGTTCAATATCCTGAAAGGCGATATGTCCGTCATCGGGCCGCGTCCGCAGCTGGTAAGGGATATGGTCTTTATGAGCGATGAGGCGCGCCGCAGGCATACCGTCAGACCCGGTCTGTCCGGTCTGGCGCAGGTGAAAGGCCGCAACGCGATCTCATGGGAAGATAAGTTCAAATGGGACCTGAAGTATATTGAGAAAGTGACCTTCGGGCAGGATCTCTCCGTTTTGTTGGAAACAGTCAAGCAGGTGTTTATGCGGAGCGATATCACCGAAAGCAGCGAAAAGATCGACGTAACGGACGATTACGGCGATTATCTGCTGAAATGCGGAAAAGTCACCCGGGAGGAATACGACCGCAAACAGGAGCTTGCCAAAGATATTCTTTCGGGCAAACAATGATGGGTATCGCGCAGCGTTTTTTGGTGCGCAACGAAATGCAGACGGAGTGAACTGATGACTGTTCAAGGATGGAAGTATTATAATCATGCCGCTGTTCCCACGACAGCGCCTCATGAAATTCCCGATCTTGCGCCGGTTAAGGATAAAACGATCTGGAAGTTAGACGGCGCGCCGTTGCTGGCCAGATGGACGACTGATTTTGATTGCGGACATGAGACGAACTGGTGGTACATCATCAAAGACGAGCCCTTCGATCTCTCCGCCCTGAAAGCAAAGCGTCGGTATGAGATCAATAAAGGAAAGAAATATTTCGAAGTAAAAAGGATCGATCCGAAAG
>CAMVNL010000354.1 GCA_947168785.1 uncultured Clostridia bacterium
GACGCTGGGGACGCTTTTGATGATGCTCTGCGTGCTGGAGGGGTTCAAGCAGGAAAATATCTTCGCGCCGGTGCTGCGGCTGGCGGGGCGCATCGGCACGCTGACGGGGCTGGGGCTGTTTCTGGTGTTCGCGGTGTTTTTCAGCTCCATGTTCATCACCAACGACGTGTCGCTCATCATCTTCGTGCCGCTGACGATCCTGCTGTTCCGCGCGGCGGGGCGGGAAACGTTCATTCTGCCGCTGCTGGCCATGGAAAACATCGCGGCGGTGCGGGGGTCCCTGCTCACCCCCTTCGGCAGTCCCCAGAACCTGTTCATCTTCGGGCGCAGCGGCGTTTCGCCCTGGCGCTTCATGGGGTATATGTTTCCCCTCTGGATCATGTCCGGCGCGCTGCTGGCGGCCTTCGTGCTGTTTCTGTTCCGCCGGAACCTGCGGGAGAAAACGGCCCTTGCGCCAAAGACCTTCACGGAGGGGAGCGAGGGCGGCAAAGGCAAAAAGGCCGTGCTGCTGTGCCTGTTCGCGCTGGTGATCGCCACCATCGTCAGCCGCACGCCCTGGTGGTACGTTGCGGTGGGGATCGTGCTGCTGGCGGTGCTGATCGCCGACAGACGGCTGCTGCTGAAAACGGACTACGTGCTGCTGCTGACCTTTTTGTGCTTTTTCGTGTTCTCCTCCTCCGTGGCGGCCAACGAACACACCGCCGCCTTTTTGCGGAAGGCGGTGGCGGGCAGGGAATACCTCGTCAGCATCCTCATCAGTCAGGTGATCTCCAACGTGCCGGCCGCCATCGTGCTGTACCCCTTCTCGCAGAACACCGGCGCGCTGCTCTACGGGCTGGATTCGGCGGGCCTGTGTACGCTGATCGGCTCGCTGGCCTCGGTCATCAACTACCGCATCTACGTGCGGGAGTACCCGAAAAACGGGCTGAAGTTCATCAAGGTCTTCACCCTCGTCAGCCTCGCCTTTTTCGCCTTTGTGGCGCTGCCGGGCTATTTCATCAGCAAAGCGACGGCGCTGTGAGAAAGTCGCCGGCCGCTGCATCTATCCGTTAATACAGAAAAATATCCCGGACAGTGAATCCGGGATCTTTTTACGTTGCCGTCATTTGATCTATCAATACACCGCCACGTGGGAGAGCACGGGGCAGACGCGGGAATCCAAGATGAGAATGCGGATCTCGTCGGTGGTGACGGGACGGAAGCGGCAGTATTTTTTGTAGCCCACCGTGGTGCCCTCATAGATGCGTTTCCAGCCCTTGCCGCAGCGGTATTCCACCGCGAAGCGCTCGATGCGCTGGCTGAAACGAAGGTCCTCCTTCAGCGTCAGGATGTGCAGCTTGCGCATCTCCGGCATTTTCACGCTGACGGTGACGGTATTGTCGCCGTCATTCGTTTTGAAGTACGAATCGCAGGAATCCTCCCGCAGGTTTTCCGCCGTGTGGACGCCGTCGTCGGCGGAGGCGGTAAAGACCGCGTCCTTTGCCAGGTTCTCGGCGAAGGCGGCGCGGATCGTTTCGCCCAGCAGCGCCAGCCGCTGCACGTCTGTCGATGAAAACAGGCCGTCTGCATCCGGCGGGATATTCAGCAGCAGCGTGCTGTTGCCGCCCACGGTCCGCAGGTACAGGTCGGTCAGCTCCTTCACCGTCTTTACCTGCCGGTTCTCCTTTTTGTGCCAAAACCACCCGGGCCGGATGGAAACGTCGGTTTCCGCCGGCTTCCACATCAGCGCGGGGGCGCGGTTCATCACCGCCCGGCTGCCCAGGTCCGCGTCCGTTTCGGACAGTTTAGCGGCGGGCTCGTCGCCGTCAGCCGCCAGCCGCAGCCCCTCCGGCACCACGCTCCACTCGCTCTGGCGGGTGACGCCGGCCTCGTTGCCGCACCAGCGCACGTCCGGCCCGCAGATGGAGATGCAGGCCTCCGGCTGATACTGCCGCACGACCGCGTAGTAACGCTGCCAGTCATAGACCTGTTTTTTACCGTTGGGGCCCTCTCCGCAGGCGCCGTCGAACCACACGCAGAACAGGTCGCCGTAGTTCGTCAACAGCTCCGTCAGCTGGGCGCAGAAATAATCGTCATAGGGCTTGCCCTGCCCGTAAAGGGGGCAGTTGCGGTCCCAGGGGGAGAGATACACGCCGAACCGGATACCGCCCCGCTTGCAGGCCTCCGCCGCCTCCTTCACCACGTCCCCTTTTCCGCCCCGGAAGAGGGAATTCTTGACGCTGTGCTCCGTATAGGCGGAGGGCCACAGGCAAAAGCCGTCGTGGTGCTTGGCGGTGACGATCAGCCCCGTCATGCCGGCGGATTTCACCGCGGCGACCCACTGGTCCGCGTCCAGTTTTTTCGGGTTGAAAATGGATTCCGGCTCGGTACCGTCGCCCCATTCCTTGTCGGTAAAGGTATTCACCGTAATGTGGGCGAAGGCGTAGAATTCCATCTGCTGCAGGCGCAGCTGCCGCTCGGAAGGCACGCAGGCCACCAGCCGTCTGTCGTTTTCATATCCCTCATACATCGGCGTTTTCCTCCCACTCCATGGCTTCGTTCACCGCGTCCTCACAGGAACGCATGGCGAGGATGGTCTTTTCCATCAGCTGCGGCAGCTCCCAGCCCAGCAGCTCCGCGCCCCGGGTGATGACCTCCCGGGAGCAGCCCGCCGCGAACTTTTTATCCTTGAATTTCTTTTTCAGGCTGGAAACCTCCATATCCTTGGTGCTTTTGGAGGGCCGCATCAGCGCCGCCGCGCCGATCAGCCCCGTGAGCTCATCCGCGGCGAAAAGCACCTTTTCCATCTCGTGCTCCGGCGCGACGTCCACGGTGATGCCGTAACCGTGGGAGCAGACCGCGTGGATCAGCTCGTCGGAAGCCCTGCCCTCTTTGAGCAGCTCCGGCGCTTTGATGCAGTGCTGCTCCGGGTATAGTTCAAAGTCGATATCGTGCAGCAGCCCCGCCTGCGCCCAGAAATCGGCGTCAGCGCCGTAGCCCAGTTCATTGGCGTACCAGCGCATGACGCCCTCCACCGTGTAGGCGTGGCGCAGATGGAACAGGTCCTTGTTGTAGGTTTTCAGAAGCGCGACGGCCTCATCTCTCGGTAATACGTCCATGGTTTTCTTCCCCTTTTTGATGTCCCTTCTATTTTGCATCGAAAAAACGAACGGTTTATGAAA
>CAMVNL010000355.1 GCA_947168785.1 uncultured Clostridia bacterium
AGGACAAGGCCAGCGAGTTCGAGCGCGAGGTCGCAAACAAGATAGTCGAGCAGAACCGCACGGGTGCTTCGTTCAGCGGCCTTGAGGTCGACCACGGTAAGGCAGTAGCCTCTGCCTTCAAGGGAATGACGGTCGCTGAGTTCAACGCCTATATTCAGGAATTCAAAAAGCAGGAAATGCCCAGCTTTAACGGCATGACCCGCGGCGAGGGCTTCTACCGCCCCATGCTGCAGGTGGTCGACTATCTGCAGGCAAACGATTTCACGGTTTACGTCGTCAGCGGCACCGATCGCTTTATCGTGAGAGGCATCGTCGACAACTCCCTGCTCAAGCTCCCCGCCGGGCAGATCATCGGTTCCGACGAGACGCTTGTCGCGCCGGATCAGGGCGACACGGACGGACTTGACTACGTCTATGACGACAATGACAAGCTGGTGCTCGGCGGTGAATTCGTCGTCAAGAACCTGAAAATGAACAAGGTCACGGTCATCATGCAGGAAATCGGCGTGCAGCCTGTGCTTTCCTTCGGCAATTCCACCGGCGACGCCAGCATGGCGGAATATGCCACCAGCAACAACCCCTATAAGAGCCTTGCTTTCATGCTCTGCTGCGACGATACCGAGCGTGAGAACGGCAACGAGGAAAAAGCCCAGAAAATGGTCGATCTCTGCGCCGAATTTGACTGGGTGCCGGTCTCTATGAAAAACGACTGGACCACCATCTACGGTGACGGTGTAACCAAGAAATAATACTGTTCCTAAACATATGAATGAGCCGGCTGGATCTTCCAGTCGGCTCAGTTTTTGTATTGATATTGTGATCACAGATTGATCTCCGCGTTGCCCTCATCCAGCCCGGCGATCAGCGGGCGAATCTTTTCGACAAAGGCCGACACCTGCTCCGGGCAGCGACCGATATAGAGCGAGGGCGTCAGAAGCCGGCGCATCTCTTCTTCTGTCATTCCGAATTCCGGATTTTTCGCAAGCCTTGCAAGCAGGTCGCACTCTTCACCGTTTTTCATCTTTTCCACCGCTTCCATAGAGCATCTGCGGATGATCTCATGAAGAGCCTGGCGATTGCCGCCGCGCTTGACCGCTTCCATCATCAGGTTTTCCGTTGCGATAAAGGGAAGATATTCCGTCACCGCTCTTTCGATGATCTTATGGTTCACCTTCAGGCCGTCGGTAACGTTCTGGGCAAGCCGCAGGATCGCGTCGGCGCAGAGAAAACCTTCCGGCATGGAGATCCGCCGGTTGGCGGAATCGTCCAGTGTGCGTTCCAGCCACTGGGTGGAGGCCGTCATGGGGGCGTTGAGGGCGTCCGCCATCAGATAGCGGGACAGCGAGCAGATGCGCTCACTGCGCATGGGATTGCGTTTATACGCCATGGCGGAAGATCCGATCTGATTCTTTTCAAAGGGTTCTTCGATCTGCCTGTCGTGCTGCAGCAGACGGATGTCGCCCGCCATACGGTAACAGCTCTGGGCAACGGAAGACAGACAATTGAGAATACGGGAATCAAATTTACGGGGATAGGTCTGCCCGGAAACGTCAAAGCATTTCTCAAAGCCGAAATCGGCGGCGATCATCCGGTTCATTTCGTCGATTTTTGCCGTATCGCCGTCAAAGAGGTCCACAAAGCTGGCTTCGGTGCCGGTGGTTCCGCGGCAGCCGAGGAACTTCATGCTGCCGATCACGAAATCGATCTCCTCAAGATCCGCATAGAAATCCTGCAGCCAAAGGCTGGCGCGTTTTCCCACCGTGACAAGCTGCGCCGGCTGATAGTGCGTGTAACCCAGCATGGGGACCGCCTTGTATTCCTCCGCAAAATTGGACAGATTACGGATCACCTTCAGCAATTCCCCCCGCAGATACCGAAGGCCTTCTCTGTAAATGACAAGATCGGCATTGTCGGTCACGTAGCAGCTGGTGGCGCCCAGATGGATGATCCCCGCTGCGCCGGGAGCCACCTGACCGTAGGCGTAAACGTGGGCCATGACGTCATGACGCACGACTTTTTCCCTTGCCGCGGCGACCTCAAAGTCAATATCGGTCAGATGCGCCGCCAGTTCGTCTACCTGTTCCTGTGAAACGGGAAGCCCAAGGGCATGCTCCGCACGGGCCAGCGATACCCACAGCCTGCGCCACGTTTCGATGCGGTAGGTCTGCGAAAACAGATGAAGCATATAGGATGAAGCATAGCGGGTGGAAAGGGGGGAAACGTAGGTGTCAGCCATAGAATTACCTCCTGTTGATTATCGGATAACGATACTGTCACGCTCCGCGCCGACAGAGACGTATTTCACCGGGCAGCCGATCTGCCGCTCAATGTATTCCACGTATTTCCGCGCGTTGACGGGAAGCTCCTCCCAGGTTCTCGCGCCGGAGATATCGCACTCCCAGCCGTCGAGGTATTCCGTCACGGGCTTTGCGTCCTCCAGCGCCGTAGGGAACGGGAAATCCTCCGTCTCTTCTCCGTCGACGATATACTTCGTGCAGACGGGGATCTGCTTCATATAGCTGAGAATATCCAGCTTTGTGATGGCGATGGCCGTGGCGCCCTGCATTTCAACGCCGTAGCGGGTGGCCACCAGATCCAGCGCGCCGACCCGTCTGGGGCGTCCGGTTTTTGCGCCGTATTCCCCGCCGGCTTCCCGCAGTTCATCCGCCTCTTTGCCGAACCATTCGGAAACGAAGGGGCCGGCGCCGACGCAGGTGGAATAGGCTTTGACCACACCGATGATCTCCTCCGGCCGGGCGGAGGGAAGCCCGCTGCCCACCGGCGCATAGGCCGCCAGCGTATTCGAAGAGGTGGTATAGGGGTAGATGCCCATATCCAGATCCCGGAGTGAACCGAGCTGCGCCTCATAGAGAATGCTCTTCCCTGCCGCCTTTGCGGCTTTCAGGTATTGATGGGTATCGGTGACGAAGGGCTTGATCTTTTCTCCATATTCACAGACCCAATCCATCAGTTTTTCAAGGGTATAAGGTTCAGCTCCGTAAACGCCAGTGAGTGTCAGGTTTTTCCACTCCAGCATCTGTTCCAGATGTTCCTTGAGCTTTTCCGGATAGAACAGCTCCCCTGCCAGTACGGTCTTTTTCTGATATTTGTCAGAGTAAAACGGCGCGATACCCTGTTTGGTGGAACCGTATTTTCT
>CAMVNL010000356.1 GCA_947168785.1 uncultured Clostridia bacterium
CGTCGGTTTCGTCGGCCAGGCGGGTGATCTCCGTCTGTTTGTTGCGGCCCACCCCCTGTTCCCGCGTCCAGATGGGGAAGAGCCTTCCCCGCAGGTCCAGGTAGGAGAACTGCTCGCCGCCGCCGGTGACGTGCTCGTCCTTTTCGGCGGGCAGGCGCAGCCACAGGCGGTTGAAACCAAAATCACCGCCGTCGGTTTGGCCGTGGGCGCGGACCACGCCGTTTCCCTCTTCTGTAAATTCAAGCGTGAAGACCGCGCCCGAGGCGGGCTCTGTAAAGGTGACGCGGTTTTTCGCCGCCCCGGCCGCCCGCAGGGCGAGCCGGTCAATCACCTTGTCCGTGATGTCGAAATTGCCCCGGAACATGGCTGTTTCCGGCTCGCCCGTTCCGAGAAATACGGCGGGCGCCTCTTCGCTGTGGGTCAGCAGCAGCCGCCCGTCCAGCGTCAGCCGCAGCGACGCGTCGTTTTTATCGTACTGTATGTAAAGCATGAAAATAGTCCTCTCTGTCTTAAAATGGGGGTTCGGCAGCGCTCCGGCGGCTTATTCCAGCCCCACGGAGACCCGCAGGATCGTCCGCGCGTCGCCGGGGGAAACCCTCCCGTCGCCGTCCATATCGGCGTACTGCGGCGGGTAGACGCTCGCGGATTCCAACCCGACGGAGAGCCGCAGCGCCAGTCGGGCGTCTTCCGCAGTGATGTGGTTGTCATAGTTGACGTCGCCCTTCAGGCGGTAGGCGAAAGCGGTATCCAGCAGGTCGGTGCTCACGCTGTAGCGGGAGTAGTGGGACGGCGCGTTGACCACCAGTGAAATCATGGTTTTGCCGTTGCGCTGCGCCGCTGTCGCCACGCAATAGCCCGCCAGGGACGTGGTGCCGGTCTTGATGCCGATGGCGCCGGGATAGCCGCCGCCCAGCATCATGTTGGTGGTATAAAAATAGTGATACTTTCCGTTCAGATCAATGCATTCATACTCCGCCTTGCGGATCACTTTGCTGATCAGCGGGTGTTCCACGGCGTACCGCAGCACCTTGATATAATCCATGCAGGTGGTGTACTGCCCGTCGGCGTCCTGCCCGTCGGGATTGACAAAGTGGGAATCGGTACACCCGAGCTTTTTCAGGAATTTGTTCATCTCTTTGGCAAACGAGTTCAGGGCAGCCTGCGCGCTCAGGGAGCTGTCTCCGGCGGCCTTTCTTCCCGCGGCGGCGGCCAGCGCGTAAGCGGCGTCGCAGCCGGAGGGCAGCAGCATGGCGTGCAGCAGCTGTTCAAACGTATATCTCTCACCGCGATATACCGGCGCGGTGCTGGAATTCCAGTACATCAGCGAGAGCTCGCTGCCGACGGTGATCGGGTCGTTTGCTTTGAGGAACTGCGCCGCGGTGCAGGCGTTCAGCACCTTGGTGATGCTGGCCACCCGGATATGTTTGGAGCCGTTTTTGGTATAAAGCACAACGTCGTCCGTCAAGTCGTAGACGATAGCCGCCCCCACCGGCGACGCCGCCGCGTTAAAGCGCCGTGTGAATTCCTCTCCCGCGGCGGCGGCAGGCAAAATGCCTGTCAGCAGCAGCGCCGATACAAGGGTCAAAAGGATCGTGAGCCTCATCTGTTTTTTCATTCCGAAATCTCCGTTTTCTGTGATCGTCCGCCAGTGGTATCCGTCCGGCGGGGCATGGGTCGCCGCTTTTTTGCCGGCCTGACGGCTGTACCGCGTTTTTCTTCCCTCATTATACTGAAAACAAAACGCCGTGTCAATCAAAGAAACCGCCTTGCGGCGGTTTTCGGGGAAAAGCTTTCGGAAAAGACGGAAAAGAAAAAGCGCATCGGTCTGATCTGCGCCGGGACCGGCGCGGTCATCCGGTTTTGATGATCTCCTCCGCGATCTCCCTGAACACCGGCGCGCAGTCCACGGCGGCGGAGCGCCCTTTCTCGTTGAAGATCACCACGGTGTAACGGGGGGCGGTATAGGGAAAATACCCCGCAAACCAGGTGCAGAGCTGCTCTGCGCCGTTGGCGTCGTAACGGCCCGTCTGGGCGGTGGCGGTCTTGCCCGCAGCGGCGGTGTTGGCCGGCCGTCCTCCCGCGCCGGTGCCGCTGATCATGTTGTGGTAGAGGCATTTGCCGATATAGCGGCAGTGTTCTTCGCTCAACACCCGGTAGGGCTCCGTCTCCGGCCGGAAAAAGCCATAGGCCCTGCCGCTGCCGTCGATCAGCTCCTTTAATATATACGGCTCCCGGTACGTGCCGCCGTTGGCAAAGACGGAGTAGGCCGCCGCCAGCTGGATGGGGGAGACCAGCAGCTCCCCCTGCCCGAAGCAGAGGTTGGCCAGCTGCGCGTCGCTTCTGACCTCCTCCGCCCCGGGGAGGTAGCCCTTCTGCGCGCCGTCCCCCGGGAACAGCTCCACGTTTCGCCCGAAGCCGAAGGCGGCGCAGGTGCCAAGCACTCCCTCCGCGCCGACCCGCAGACCGAGGTCGATGAAATAGGCGTTGCAGGAATGGCCGATGGCCTCGTTCAGCGTCTCTCCTCCGTGAACGTTGCCGTTGAAGCAGCGGAAATCCCGCGTTCCCACCGTGATCTTTCCCTCACAGCGGTAGATGTCGTTCAGGTTCAGCCCCGCGTTCAGCGCCGCCGCGGCGATAAAGGGCTTGAAGACCGAGCCCGCCGGATAGGCGCACACCGCCCGGTTCAGAAAGGGCAGGTTTTCATCGTTGAGACTCGGCGTCAGGTCGGCGGGGTCGTAGACCGGCACGCTGGCGCAGGCCAGCAGCTCCCCGGTCATGCAGTCCTGTACCACCGCCGCGCCGCAGGTGATGGTGGAATCGGCCAGCGCTTTCTCCGCGATCCGCTGAATACGGCTGTCCACCGTCAGCGTCAGTCCGGCGGGGGAGTCATAACCGTCGGAACGGATGGTGATCCCGTCGCCCGCCAGCGCCTGCCCCAGGGCGTCCAGCGTTACTTCCGCGTACAGTCTGCTGGAGGCCTCCGTCAGCACGCTGTCAAAGGCGGCCTCCACGCCGCAAACGCCCTTACCTTCTCCGTCGGTGTAGCCCAGAACGTGGCGGCACAGGCCTTCGCCCGCCCGGGTTACCAGCCGCAGGTTTTTCGCGCAGGTGCCCCCCGGCCCCTCCGTTTCGGTGACCCGGGGGATCCCCGACCCG
>CAMVNL010000357.1 GCA_947168785.1 uncultured Clostridia bacterium
CGAGATTGATACGTGTGACTGGAGTTCAGACGTGTGCTCTTCCGATCTCTGGGCGTGGTGATCCTCAACATCGACAACATCAGCGCCTATTCCGCCTACGGCTTCGGGTTCGGCCACGCCATGGTCAGCTCCTTTGCCGCCGGCGCGGGCTTTATGCTGGCCATGGTCCTCTTCGCGGGGGTACGCTCCCGGCTGGAAACGGCGGACGTGCCGGAATCCCTGAAGGGGCTGCCCATCACGCTGATCGCCGCCGCCATCGTCTCCATGAGCTTCCTCGGGTTTTCGGGCATCGTGGAAGGCATGGGCTTAATGTAAGGAGGGAACGCCATGAACGCGATTGTGATTGCGGTTGCGACCGTAGCGGGGATCGGCATTCTGGCAGGTCTGCTGCTGGCGATCCTCTCCAAGGTGATGGCCGTGCCGGTGGATGAAAAGGCACAGGCCATTGAAGACATTTTACCCGGCGCCAACTGCGGCTCCTGCGGCTTTTCCGGCTGCTCCGGCTACGCGGCGGCGCTGTCCTCCGGCAAGACCACCGAAACGGGGCTTTGCAACCCGGGCGGCAGCGAGGTTTCCGCCAAGATCGCGGAGATCATGGGGCTGGCCGCGGGGGAAGTGGTCCCCATGACGGCGGTGGTCCTTTGCAACGGCACCACCGACGCCGCGGAACGCAAAATGATCTACGAAGGCGTGGAGAGCTGCAAGATGGCCGCCCAGCTGTTCGGCGGAGAAAAAAGCTGCATCTACGGCTGCCTCGGTCTCGGGGACTGCGTGCAGCGCTGCCCCTATGACGCCATCAAGATCTGCGGCGGCGTGGCCGTGGTGGATTATGAGCTGTGCCGCGCCTGCGGCATGTGCGTGGCCACCTGCCCCAAGAAGCTCATCGAGCTGATCCCCAAGAACAAGGTCAGCGCCGCGGTACTGTGCAAGAACCATGACAAGGGCGTGATGACCATGAAGGAGTGCAAGGTGGGATGCATCGGCTGCATGAAGTGCGTAAAGGCCTGTGAATCCGCCGCCGTCACCGTGACGGGCAACGTGGCCCACGTGGACCCCGCCCTTTGCACCGCCTGCGGCAAATGCGCAGAGGGCTGCCCCAAGCACGTGATCGAGATGCTGACGTTCAACGGCTGCGCCGTCGAATGAGTCGGAAGTCATCAGTCGGAAGTCGCGGCATTGTTGCATCCGGCAGCGCGGCCACTCAGTGCCGCTCTTCGCGCAAACAACTATCGCAGCACGGCGCTGAAACGCCGCGCTGCCGCTTGAGAAAGGAAGAGAAACAATGAAACCATTCATGGGAGAAGATTTTCTGCTTTCCACCGAAACGGCGAAGCGGCTGTTTGCCGCCTGCAAGGACGAGCCGATCTTTGACTGGCACTGCCACCTTTCGCCCAAGGAGATCTATGAAAATGAAACGCCCCGGGATATCGCGCAGCTGTGGCTTTCCGGCGACCACTACAAATGGCGCGGCATGCGCGGCGTGGGCGTGGACGAACGCTTCATCACCGGCGACGCCGCCCCCTACGAGAAGTTCAAAGCCTGGGCGGCCTGCCTGCCGGAGTTTATCGGCAACCCCCTCTATCATTGGACCCATCTGGAATTGCAGCGGTATTTCGGCATTAACGAACCCCTGTCCGAAAAGACGGCGGATACGATCTGGGAGAAGGCCAACGCGCAGATCAAAGCCGGCGGCTTCCGCCCCCGGGACCTGATCGCCCGGTCAAACGTGGCCTGCGTATGCACCACCGACGACCCCGCCGACACGCTGGAATACCACAAGCTGATCGCTGCGGATCCCTCCTTCAAAACGAAGGTGCTGCCCGCCTTTCGCCCCGACAAGGCGCTTGCCGTTGAAGCGGAGGCCTTTTTGCCGTGGCTGACAGCGCTGGAAGCCGTCTGCGGACGGAAAATTGAAACCTTTGCCTCCCTGAAGGAAGCCCTGCTGGAGCGCGTCGCCTTTTTCGCGAAGATGGGCTGCCGCGCCACGGACCACGCCCTGACGCCGGTCCCCTACCGCCGGATGACGGAAAGCGAGCTGGAGGACGTATTTGCCAAGCGTCTTTCCGGCGCCGCGCTGACGCCGGAAGAGGCGGAGGGCTACCGCACCGAGCTGCTGCGCTGCCTCGCAAAGGAATACGCCCGGCGGGGCTGGGCCATGGAGATCCATATCGGCCCCATGCGCAACAACAACACGAAAATGTTCCGCAAAATCGGCCCCGACGCGGGCTTTGACTCCATCTCCGACGGCGAGGTTGCCTTCAAGCTCTCCCGCCTGCTGGATTCGCTGGACGCGGAGGACAGCCTGCCCCGAACCATCCTGTTCTGTCTGAACCCCAAGGACAACTACGTGCTTGGGTCCATGCTGGGCAACTTCCAGTCTCCGGAAGCCGCCTCCAAGATCCAGTTCGGCTCCGCCTGGTGGTTCAACGACAACATCGACGGCATGCGCGAGCAGATCAGGGCGCTGGGGAACCTGGGGGTGCTGTCCAAATTCGTGGGCATGGTGACGGATTCCCGCTCCTTCCTCTCCTACCCCCGCCACGAGTATTTCCGGCGCATTATCTGTGAATTCATCGGCAATCTGGTGGAAAACGGCGAATACCCCGCTGATTTTGACGTACTGGAGCGGATCGTGAAGGACGTCGCCTTCGGCAACGCGAAGCGTTATTTCGGGCTGGAGGGCTGACGTTTTTTCAGCATACATAAAGCTTGCTCACATATACTGCTGTGAGAAGAAAACGTTTGGAGCGATAACATGAACGTACTGTATTTTCTGACGCCCAAGGCGGAAGTGGAATATATCAACATCGGCAGTTCCGTCCGGCAGGGACTGGAAAAAATGCGCTACCACGGGTTCGCCGCCATTCCGGTGATCGACGACGTGGGCCATTATAAAGGCACCGTCACGGAGGGCGATTTTCTGTGGGCGCTTTACAACGACAACAACCCGGACCTGAAAAAGCTGGAAAAGATCGAGCTGAAGACCATCATGCGCAAAAAGTACAAGGCCATCAACGCCAGCGCCTCCATCGACGAGATCCTGAACCGGGCCTACAATCAGAATTTTGTGCCGGTGGTGGATGACCGGGACGTGTTCATCGGCATCATCAAGCGAAAGGATATCATCCAATATC
>CAMVNL010000358.1 GCA_947168785.1 uncultured Clostridia bacterium
GCCGCATCTTGGTGGTCAGGAAATAATCCACGCCGCAGCCCTTCATGATCTGCGGGATGGCGGCGGAATAGCCGAAGGTATCCGGCAGCCAGAAGCAGTTGGAGGTATAGTTGAAGTACTTCCGGGTGAACCGCTGGCCCCACAGGAACTGGCGGACCATGGACTCGCCGGAGGTGATGTTGCAGTCGCATTCCACCCAGACGCCGCCGTTGGGCTCATACCTGCCCTCCGCGACGGCCTGCTGGATGCGGGCGAACAGCTCCGGGTAGTGGACCCGCAGCATGTTGCCGTGGCAGGCGGAACTCTGGATGAACTTGTATTCGGGATACTGCTCCATCAGGCTCAGCTGGTTGGAATAGGTCCGGGCGCACTTTTTGATGGTCTCCTCCACATGCCACAGCCAGGCGGTATCCATGTGAGAGTGACCGATGATGGCGGCCTGCGGCGCGGAATCGCCGTTCTTCTTGGCCAGCGTCTCCTTCATGATGGGGGCGGCCTCCCGCAGGGACGCCAGCACCGTTTCAAAATCCGTATCCGCCAGCGAGGTGCAGACGGTGTTGTAGACGCGGTAGAGGGCGTTCACGGCCTCCGCCCGGCGGAAGCTGTCGTGGGGCAGATGCTCCGCCATCTCGTTAAGGGTCTTCAGGTCGAAATAGAAATCCTGCACCTCGTAATTCTTGACGCAGATATCCGCGCCGTCGTAATCGAAGACGAAGTCCTTCAGCGCGTTGTCGTCCGTGGGCATGCAGCCGGGGATGTAGTGACCGGCGTAGTACTCCATGGCCACGTCCACGGTCTCCCCTGCCGCCGGCTCATAGCGGATCATGTCACAGAAGTGGTTGCCGTGGCCGGTGCGGACGATCTTGGTGGCGAAGGTGCCGAAGGGCTTGCCGTTCACGAACAGCAGCGCTTCATAGCCGCCGATGTGCGGCATGACGAAGAGGGTTTTCCCCGCAAGCTCCGCCGGGACGGTATAGGTCCCCCGGAACCAGCAGTAGGTCCCCTCGCCTGCCCACTTCATCCCCTTTTCCGCCTTCTCAAAGGGAAGGTCGGGGATGGCGTGGTACTGTCTGTCCACATGACAGAACTCCACGTCGGCCAGCTCGCCGACTTTTTCAAAGATGTGCGGTTCCAGATTGTCGGCGAACCGCTGCAGCTTTGACAGCATTCTTTCGATTTGGGGCGTATTCAGCATAATCGGAAAATCCTTTCTGATGAGGGTTTTCTTTAGTTTAGCCCATACGCCCGCGTTTTGCAAGAGCGGATTCAAAAAAGATCGGACAGTTTGCTCTTTTTCGCGGCGGGAGAAGCCACCTCCTCCGCGTTGCGGACGAGAACGGTCTCTTTGCCGATCACGGCGATATCGCTCCACGCCACCCGCAGCAGCTCCGGCTTTTTGAAGGGATTGCCGCGGCTTTCCGCTTTTTCCACCGTGACGGAGGCCGCCTGCCCCGTCTCGCTGATCTCGATATCCCGCACGCAGCCGATCCGGCGGCCGTCCTTGATGTCGATCACGTCCTTTCTGCTGAGATCGTCAACCGTATATAACAAAAAAATCACCTCATTGATATATATGAGGCGACGTTATTCTTTAATCTTTTTCAGCGCTTCTTTTTCAAGTCTTGACACCTGCGCCTGGGAGATGCCGATCTCCCTGGCGACCTCCATCTGGGTCTTGCCGTCCATAAACCGCTTGTGAAGGATCAGCTTTTCCCGTCGGTCCAGCTTGCGGATCTCCTCTTTCAGCGTGATCTCCTGGATCCAGTCGTTCTCGGAATCGGAGCTGCCCAGCTGATCCACCACGTACAGCGCGTCGCCGTTTTCGGCGTAGACCGGTTCATAGAGGGAGATGGGGTCCACGATGGCCTCCAGCGCGGCCACCACCTGCCGCTCCGGCAGGCCCATCCGCTCCGCGATCATGGCGGGGGTGGGCTCGGCGTCGCTCTCCCGCTGCAATTCCTCTTTCGTCTGCATGGCGTGGAAGGCGGTGTCCCGCACCGACCGGGACACGCGGATTGCGGTGTTGTCTCGCAGATACCGCCGCAGCTCGCCGATGATCATGGGGACCGCGTAGGTGCTGAATTTCAGGTCCAGCGAGGTATCGAACCGGTCGCAGGCCTTGATAAGGCCGATGCAGCCCACCTGAAAAAGGTCGTCCGCGTTTTCATCGCGGCCCCGGAAGCGCTGGACGATGGAGAGCACCAGGCGCAGGTTGCCGCTGATCAGCAGTTCCCGGGCTTTTTTGTCCCCGGCGGCCGCGGCCTTCAGATAGGCCTCGTTCTCCTGCTCCGTCAGCACTTTCAGCTCGGACGTGTTGACGGAGCTGATCTCCACCTTCTGATACTGCATACTTTCCCGCTTCCTCTTTCTCTTCGTTGCAGTAACAGTATTGACGGAAACGGAAGAAAAACACACGCCGGAGGATTGCCAATTATTATCAATTGCTATCTATTTTACATCAGTCTGTTTTTCTGTTTGATCCGCACTTCCTTTTTGTGAATGATGCCCGCCGCACGGATATGGCCGAAAAAGCATTTTACACAAAATCATTTTATGATTGTTTCTGTATTTTATTTTCTTTTTACAGCGGCGGTTCTGCGGTAAAAAAATTGATGAATGAAATTAGAACAATTCATTAAAAATCGCATAATATTTTCTTGACTTTTGCCTGCGACAAGAGTATTCTATTTCTAAAATTTTCAACACAAAATTTAAGATTTGCTCATAAAGTCGGGCAGATCGTTCCGATTTCGTAAATTATCTCTTTCAGGAGGCTATCAATATGAACCAGTACATCGAGCGCGTTATCGAAGACGTGAAACGTAAGCACGCCGTCGAGCCGGAGTTCATTCAGACGGTGGAAGAGGTCTTCACCTCCATTGAACCCCTCATCAACGCCAACCCCGCCTATGAGAAGGCGGACATCCTCAGCCGTATGGCGGAACCGGACAGAGGCTTCGTGTTCCGCGTCACGTGGATGGACGACAACGGCAACGTGCAGGTCAACCGCGGCTACCGTTATCAGTTCAACAACGCCATCGGCCCCTACAAGGGCGGGCTTCGCTTCCATCCCTCCGTTTACAGCGGCATCATCAAGTTCCTTGGCTTTGAGCAGACCTTCAAAAAC
>CAMVNL010000359.1 GCA_947168785.1 uncultured Clostridia bacterium
TGGCGGTGATCACTTTCGCCTGCATTTATACGGATAAAGGCATTTCGCCCCTTCGCCGCCTGCTCTACGCGGTGGCGGTGCTGGCGCTGCACGCCGGGGCGCTGGTGCTGGTGAATGAGCTGGGCACGTTGGTGGTCATCAGCATCGTGTTCGTGGTGCTGGGCGCGGCGTTTCTGCCCTCCGCCAAGGGGTTGATCGCCGTGGTGCTGGCGGGCGTTCTCTGCGTCGGGGCGCTGGTTGGCTTTTCATATAAATGTTACCAGATTTGGTATGAAACGCCCGCGCAGACGGAGGAGACCCCGCAGGAAGCTGAAACCGTTGAAGCAGGCGAGGCCGTTTCCCCGACGGAACAGGCGCAGCCCGCTTCGCCGCAGAAGACCCACGGCAGGCTTTACAACAAAGTGGTTGGCAAGGCGGCCGCCATCTTCTATAAGCTTCGCACCCGCGTGGTGCTGATTCTCGACCCCGACAGCCTTGATGAATACGGCGAGGGCTATCAGGCGAAGATGGCCCGCAAGGCAATGCTGGTCACAGGGTGGCTCGGTACCACGGACGCCTATGAGCAGAACGTACCGGTCATTGAAAGCGATTATATCTTCCTTTACGTGCTGATGAAGATCGGCGTCATCGGCGCGCTGATCGTGCTGGCCATGCTGATCGCCATGATGATGGAGACCACCATCCGGGTGGCGGCGGGCGGCAACGTATCGGAAGCTGCCGCGGCTATCGGTTTTATCTGCTGCATCGTGGTGCAGAGCATCATCACGGCCGCCAGCTCCGCCGGCTTGATCCCCACGGTGGGCCTGACCTTCGCATTTCTCAGCGACGGCGGTTCCGCCACCGTGATGAACTATATTATGACCTATTTCATTATCTACGCCATGCGGCGGCCCCTGCCGGTGGGCGTGTCCGCGCCCCGCAGGGCGGCGGAGGAGGCGGCGCAGCGCCGCAGCGAGCATCAGGCGGAGAGAGGTGCGGTATGGAGAACGGAATAAAACTCAACAAACGGAAAATCTCCCTGATGGTGGCACTGTTCGGCGGGTTCTGCTTCGTATTCGTCTGTTTTATCATCTTTACCACCGGGGTCATCAAGGGAGTCAGCCCCAAAATCGACGAGGAGCGGGGCAAGCTGATCTCGGTGGAGATCGAGGAAAGCACCTATGAAGGCGCCATCATGGACCGGTGGGGCATGGCTATCACCTCCACCACCCAGCCGGGCCAGCGGGCGGAGGCCACGGACCCGGAGTGCTTCAGCTACCTCATCGGCTATAATTCCCCCGTCTACGGCAAGAGCGGACTGCGGTCCAAGTATTACGGTTATCTGTTCAACGGCGGTAAGGACGATCAAGGAGCCGCCATGCGTCTGACCATTGACGCGGAGCTGCAAAAGAAGTGCTACGACCTGCTGGACGGGTACGTGGGCTCTGTCTCCGTGATGAACGCCCGCACCGGGGAGATCCTGGCGCTGGCCGCCAGAGGCGACGCGCAGGTAGGGTACGACGTGAACCGGATCGATATCGCCGATGAAAACGGCGTGCGACCCTTTGATACGTATAACAAGATCAACGCCTTCTGGTACAACCGTGCCACCATGGCGCAGGATCCACCCGGCTCCACCTTCAAGATCGTCACCGCCGCCAGTATGATCGAAAACGGCATTGACGATTTCACCTATGAGGACGCGGGCTCTGTGGACGTCTCCGGGGCGAAGGTCTGGAACTATGACAGGAACGTATACGGCTGGTGCGATCTGGAAAAGGCGCTGAACCGTTCCATCAATACCTATTTCGCCTCCGCCGGACTCAAGCTCGGTTCAAGGGCGCTGCTGGATACGGCGGAAAAGTATCTGATCGGCACGCCCATCGACCTTGATTTCACGCAGCTCACCTCCAAGATCGACTTCAGCGGGCTGAACAACAGCTTCGTGATTGCTTCCACCGCCTACGGGCAGGGCCGGCTGGTGGTCACGCCGCTGCAGCTGTGCATGATCATCCAGTCCGTCATGAACGACGGCGTGATGGTCCACCCGTATCTGATCGCGCAGATCACAGACGACGGCAAAACCGTCTATACACCCTCGTTTGACGGTCCCCTCAGCGAGACGATCGGGATCGAGAACAACGCGAAGCTGAAAGCGCTGCTTCATTCCAACGGCGAGTATTACGGCTTTGACGAATACGACTACGGCTACGTGATCGCCAAAACCGGCACGGCGGAGGTGGATTACGGCGCAGGCAACCACGTGTACCTTGCGCTGGCGGCCGATTTCGGCGATAACGCTTACGCCCTGTGCATCGACCATACCGACGTCTCCGGCGCGACGGGCTACGGCCTCGCCTCGGACGCGGAGACGATCCTTGACACCCTGCGCGACTTCAACGACCGCCTGCCCCCTGCGGGAGAAAACGGTTGACACAAAACCATATCAACGAAATAACGCTCCCGGCTGCCGTCAGCCGGGAGCGTTTCGCTTAACGTATCGTCCGTTACAAAACAAACCGCTTGAAATCGTTCGTCAGGCGCTGCATCTCAATGATTTCATCTTGTCGGTTCGGCGTGAATTCCTTTTTGTTTCTGGCGCGGCTGTCGATATTCAGCGGCAGGCCCTCCAATTGCAGATAATATTTTGCGTTGACCGGATAGCACTGGCATTCCGCCAGCGAGGCGAACCCCAGGAACGCCTGCAGCTTCTCCGCCCGTTCGGGGTTGGTACGGTAGCAAGCGCACAGGTCGGCGTACAGCTCCGGGTGGAAGTTTCCCATCACGCCGGAAAAACCGGCGCAGCCCGCCCGCAGGGAAGCCAGCAGCGTTGCGGAGTTGGCGTTGAAGATCTTCAGCGTCGAGCCCTCCGTCGCCTTCAGCTTGCGTCGGATCATGTCGATGTCGCAGCAGGTGTCCTTCAGGAATTGATAGCGGCCGGTCTTCGCCATCCTGCCCAGCAGCTCCGGCGTCAGTACCCGTTTATAGGGATAAGGGCACTCGTACACACCGAGGCCGATTTCCGGCAGTTGTGCGGCGGCGTATTCCATCCGTTCAAACAGCACGTCGTCGCTCTCGTCCGCGGCGGCAAAGCGGTTGGCGATAAAGACGTAGGCGTCAATACCCTTGTCGATGAATCGCTTCGCCT
>CAMVNL010000360.1 GCA_947168785.1 uncultured Clostridia bacterium
CAGCCAGCTCACCACCCGCCCGGACCATATCGTCAGCATTTCCTACAACGACGTGGGGATGCTGGAAAAATTCTTCAGCGAGCTGATCCCGCGCACCGTCACCGGCACCATCACCAGGACCCAGGCGCAGATCGACGGCGCCTTCAATATTTTCAACCAGTAAGGGCGTGAAGGCATGAACATTATCCGCTATCTCGGACGGGGCGTCTATCATGAGGATACCGGCGTTCCCTGTCAGGACAGGGCCAGATACCGCTATGCGAAAAACGGCAACGTGATCCTTGCCATCGCCGACGGGTGCAGCTCCGCCGCCTTTGCGGAGACTGCCGCCGACGTGAACGTGGATACCGTGCTTCGGCTGTTTTCAAATATCACCCTGCGGGATTTTCTGAGACAGAACAAAAACGCCGCGGACGTGATCGACCCGATCCTCGCGGCGATGAAAAAGAAGCACCCCGGGCAGTATGAAAAGGACCCCACCGAGTTTTCGGCGACGCTGCTTTTTGCCGTGACCGACGGGCGGGATATCCTGCTGGGGCACCTTGGCGACGGCAACCTGATTTGCGCCGACAGTGAGGGCGGAACGGCATTCTATTCAAAAGAAGAAAACCAGGGGTCCGCCTCCTCCACCTATTTCACCGTCAGCCCCGACGCGAAAGCCCATCTGCGGCTCGACCTGGTACCGGCGAAAAACGTGCGCAACATTCTGCTCTATTCCGACGGCCCCCAGAAGATGCTGTGGTACAACGGCGACAAGGACATTGAAAAGGCGGCACTGGCGCTGATCTCCCACGTCAGGAGCGGCGAAATCAAGGACTGCCGGGGACTGACAGAGACGCTGACGGACATGATCGCCGACGCCATGTACCAGCTCATGGACGACTGGTCCATGCTGATCCTCGACACGGAACAAAAACAGTGCCGGGACCTGCCCTTCGACCCGGTCTCAATGAAGCAGGCCTTTATGAAGCGTTTTCAGGCAAAAGACACCGACAAGGAGGAACCCTAAGTGCAGCTCACCCCCGATGAATTGAATCCCGTCTTTGAACGATATAAAACGGAGCGCGGCCTGCCGAAGCTGCGCCTGGGCAGGACCATCGGCTTCGGCGGCTTTTCCACCGTCTTCGAAATGACGGACGGCAAGCGCCAGCTGGTGCTGAAGGTCATCTCCTCCGTCGGCACGATCACCACCCCGGAAAAGTCGATCCGCTACGTCCATTCGGAGCGGGACACCATGCTGAAATGCAAGGGCTGCGACCACATCATGCCGCTGCTGGACTTCTATGAATACCCGGTGGACCCGGCGAAAAACCACTATCTGTTCTTCTTCGTCATGCCGAGGTACACCGTGCTGACCGAGCATATCAAGAGCAAGGGCATTTCCGAAAAACTGATCGTGGGGATCACGCGGGATATCTGCGAGGCGCTTTCCTTCTGCGAGCAGCACGGCATTCTTCACCGGGATATCAAGCACAGCAACATTTACGTGCGGTACGGCGAGCACAATGAGCCCTCGTTTATTCTGGGGGACTTTGGCGTGGCCCGGGACTTGGTCTCCATGAACGGACCGGTGACGGGCATCGGTTCCTTTCTTGCGCCGGAGCTTCACCGGGGGCAGCCCCTGTACGGGAGGTATAATTCCGACATCTATTCCCTGGGCATGACGCTGTTTTTCCTCACCACGGAGGATTACGCCGCCGAGGCCTTCCGAAAGAACCCTCCCGCAGAGTTCAGCCCCACGCTGAGAAAGGTCATGTGCCGCTGCGTGGAGCAGGACCCGGCCCTGCGTTATCAGCACGCAAGCGAAGTGATCGACGACCTGAACGGCGTGTCGGTCTCCTCCGTGCAGCGGACGGACAAGCCCGATTCGCTGGCGCCCATGTGCAAATGCGCCCTGATCGACAAGGACCCCGCAAAAGCGCTGGAGCTGGCCTATAACGGCCACGTTTCCGGCAGCGCCGCCTGCTCAAGGCTGTACGCCTATACGCTGTTCAGCCTGTACCGCAGCGACAGGGAAAAAAAGGCAGACGCCATGCGGATCCTGCAGGCATTGATCCGTCGGGGCGACAATATCGCCAAATGCCTTTACGCGCTGATCGGTCTGGACCAACCCGCCCACGCCGCGCAGGAAAGCGGCGAATATCTCCGGCTGATGGAGGAATCCGCTCAGCAGGGATGCGCCGTGGCGCAGTATTATTTCGGCCGCTGGCTGTTTGACGGGCAGATGGGCCTGCGGAATGACGAACAGCGCGGCATGGACTTTCTGATGCAAGCGGTGCAGCAGGACTTCGCCCCCGCGCTGCTGTATCTGAAAAACCGGATGGAAAACCGTGACAACCGGTTTCAGTACTCCGCCGAGACCATCGCCATGCTGGAAACGGAGCTGAACGGCTTTAACAAAACAAAAATCGCGGAAGCCATCGTCATGGCGATCTGAAAATAAAAAAAACAGCCTTTCGGCTGTCTGCTGGCACCCCCTGCGGGTGACGAGGAGCCGCCGCGCCTTGCGGGCGATGAAGGCGGCCCGCAGTCGGGAGGAAACAACGAGAAAACCGAGCGCTTCAAGCGAAGGTTTTCGACTATGTTTCCGACGGGAGAACCCACAACTGACCCTTAGGAGGGGCCTGTTCAATAAGGAGCGAAGCGACGTCATTCATCAAAGGCGCAGCCTTTGATATATCCATTTAACAAGAACGCGGCGGCGCAGAGCGCAGAGCGCTTTCGATTCCGCCATTGCCGGTCCCGAAGGGACAATCGGCGGGCGTTACCATCTTTTTGTTTAACAGGAAAAACCGACCTGTTCTTATCCTGCGGAGAAGTTTCCCGTTAAACAAAAAAACAGCCTTTCGGCTGTCTGCTGGCACCCCCTGCGGGAATCGAACCCACAACTGACCCTTAGGAGGGGCCTGTTATATCCATTTAACTAAGGAGGCATTATTCTTTTGCGCTCCCCATTCTACCAAAAAAATGCTGCGGTGTCAATGATTTATCCAATCTTTTTTCAGAATGATCCTTGCGGCGCCGCGCGCGATATGATAGAATGATACATCAGAAAGAATTATCCGGTGATAACGATGAAACGTCTTCAGCCGCTGGTCGGCTCTCTGCTCGCTGTTTTGATGAT
>CAMVNL010000361.1 GCA_947168785.1 uncultured Clostridia bacterium
TCCGCCACTGGCGGCGCTTCGGCGGTTTTGCCCCGACAAATCCCTATTGATCCATCCCACAATTTTCCGTGATGAACTCGTTTTTTACATCATTCAACAGGAGGAACCACATGAAGAACGCTCCCCTATTCCCCCACCTCATCCACGGCGGGGACTACAACCCCGACCAGTGGATCGACACCCCCGAGATCTGGGACGAGGACGTGCGCCTGATGAAGCTGGCGCATATCAACTCTGCCACCGTGGGCATTTTCGCCTGGTCGCTGCTGGAGCCGGAGGAAGGCCGGTATGATTTCGACTGGCTGGAAACGGTACTGGACAAGCTGCACGCCAACGGCGTTTCCGCCGTGCTGGCGACGCCCTCCGGCGCACGGCCCCCGTGGCTCGCGCAGAAATATCCGGAGGTGCTGCGGGTGGAGGAAAGCGGTATCCGCAACGAATACGGCGTGCGTCACAACCACTGCCTCACCTCCCCCGTCTACCGGGAGAAGGTCCGGCAGATCAACCGGGCGCTGGCGGAGCGCTTCAAAGACCACCCCGCCCTGGCCCTGTGGCATATCTCCAACGAATACAGCGGCGCCTGCCACTGCGACCTATGCCAGCAGGCCTTCCGGGACTGGCTGCGGAAGCGTTATCACAACGATATCGACGAGCTGAACCACTACTGGTGGAACGGCTTCTGGTCGCACCGGTTCACGGATTTCTCCCAGATCTCTTCCCCAAAGGGGCGGGGCGAGAACCACGTGCCCGCCCTGACGCTGGACTGGAACCGCTTCGTCACGGCGCAGCACGTCTCCTTCCTGGAAAATGAGATCGTCCCCCTGCGGGAGCTGACGCCGGACGTGCCCGTCACCACCAATATGATGTGCCTCTATCCCGGCATCGACTATCAGGAGATGGCAAAGCACGTGGACGTGATCTCCTGGGACAGCTATCCCCAGTGGGAGCATGGACGCAACGAGCAGGAGGCGCTGACCCACGCCTTTTCCCACGACCTGTTTCGCTCCATGAAGCAGGGGCAGCCCTTTTTAATGATGGAAAGCACCCCCGCCAATGTCAACTGGCGGGACGTGAACAAGCTCCCCCTGCCCGGACGGCAGGCCCAAGCCTCCCTGCTGGCGGTGGCGCTGGGCGCGGACAGCGTGCAGTATTTCCAGTGGCGCAAAAGCCGGGGCGGGCATGAGAAATTCCACGGGGCGGTGGTGGACCACGCAGGGCACGAAAACACCCGGGTGTTCCGGCAGGTGGCGGCCCTCGGCGAACAGCTCGAACAACTGGACGAGGCCGTCGGCCGCCGATGCGAAAGCCGCGTCGCCGTCGTTTACGACTGGGAGAACCGCTGGGCCACGGACCGCTACTGCGGCTATAACAACGTAAGAAGAGACTACGCCGGGGAATGTATCAAGTGGTACGCCCCCTTCCTGCGGCGCGGGATCGCCGTGGACGTGATCAGCGAGACGGACGATTTTACCCGGTACGATCTGGTGATCGCCCCCTATCTATATTTGCTGAAGGAGGGCGTCAAAGAGCGCATTGCGGCCTACGTGCAAAACGGCGGGCACTTCGTGACCACGTACCTCTGCGGCGTAGTGGATCCTCACGACCTGTGTTACCTCGGCGGCCTGCCTGCCGGAGAGCTGAAGGACGTGTTCGGCGTGTGGGCGGAGGAGACCGACGCGCTGCTGGAGAACGCCCCCGGCCGCGCCTCCTACGGCGGCAGGACCTACTCCGTGGACCACGTCTGCGATATTCTTCACGCCGACGGCGCGGAGATACTGGGAACCTACGAGAGCGACTTTTACGCCGGTTCCCCCGCCGTCACGAAAAACAGTTACGGCAAAGGAACGGCGTACTACTGCGCCTTCCGCAGCGACGGCGATTTCGCCGACGACTTCTGCGAGGACCTGATCGCCGCTTGCGGCGTCGCGCCGGATACGGCCATTCAAATCCCGAAATCCATGTTCCTGCGCAAACGCGGCGACCTTATCTTTCTGTTCAACTTCACGGACGTTCCCCGGACCGCCGAACTGGACCGGCCCTATCTCGACGTGCTGAACGGCGCCGCCGTAGAGGGCGCCCTGACCCTGCCCGTCTGCGGGTACGCGGTGCTGAAAAGTTCCGACTGAGAAAAACGACAGCGCCGTTCGGAAAAAGCAACTCCGATGAGCCATCGTCAGCAGACGCGCGGCGCTTTTTCAGGGAATGGAACGCCGCGCTGCTGCCCGCAGCCGGTCTCGCCTGCCCTGCCGCCGGACAAGATCCGTTTTCACGCATCCGGCAACAGCCCGACAACCCTTTTTTTCGGTTCATCACGAATAATTGTGGGATAAGATAATCAGGAGTTGGAAAGCCGTTTGCAATCGCGGTAGCGCGGCACCTCAGTGCCGCTGTTTACGAATGTTACTTCTCAGGAACCCTGAAGGTATAAGCAAACAATTGTTTTACTTGCGAACCCGTTATTTTTCGGTTCACAGAAAAGATTGTTCATGCCACGAGCGGCACTGAGGTGCCGCGCTACAGGGGAAATCTCGTTACTTCAACAGATTCTAATTGCTGCACCCCACAATTTTCGTGATGAATCAAAAGAAAGGCTCCCTGAACGCTTTTTTTGTTCAGGGAGCCTTGATTCTTAGAGGCTGTCAACGCAACAGCCCCTTGACTTCGTTAATGATATTTCGGACCGTCTGTGACGCCGCGGGACCGGATGGCCCCGTTTTCGTTACGGCGCGGGCCTCGTCGTGGTCTGCGAGAACGAAGAAGAAGCGGTGGTCTGCGGCGCCGTCGTGGCCGGCGTCTGCGTCCGCGAAGCGGCCGTCGTCGTTTCGGAAGCGGAGAACCCTCTGCCACCCACAGAAGAACCGGGGACGGCGTCCGTGGAGGTGGCCGTCGCCGCGTCGCCGGAAGAGGCGGAACCGCTGTCGCCGACGGCGGAGATGTCGATCACGATCACCGGCCGGACGCCGATCTGATCGTTTTTATAGCAGTCGTAACCGACCGTCATCACCTGGCCGGTGGGGTCCACGCCCACCGCGCTTTCCAGACGGGCGCCGGGGGTGCGCAGCCACCAGCAGCAGAAATCGTCGGAATTCGTATAGGTCTGCGTGTAAGAAGC
>CAMVNL010000362.1 GCA_947168785.1 uncultured Clostridia bacterium
GCCGGTACGCGCCCGAGCCACGCCCGTCCGGCGCAGAGGGACCGGGTTCACGGGCGTCCCGGGAAGGCAGACCGGCAGAGGAAGCGGGCTCGCGCCCTCCCTGCGCGGGGGGAACCGTCCCCTGACGCGTCGGCATGCCGGCGCGGGGGCGGGGCCTTGCGGGGTCCCGCGGGCGGAATTCGTCCGCTGCGCCTCTGCCGCCATCGGAAGGAGCGCGGTATTCCGGCCGGAAGGGTTCCTGTCCCGCCTCGCCTGGACGCGGCTCCGACGGGGATGCCGCCGGGGCGCTCCGTTGACGCTGCTCCGCCGCCCCACGGGCGTGGAACGCGTCCAGCGCCTTCTGAAGCTCCGGGTCGGTGATCTTTTCCCGTATCACATCATAGTAATCGTTGCGTTCATCCGCCATATCGTCTCGTTACCCCCTTTTCCGTCGCCGTCAGAGAATCAATAACCGATTCCCCTGTACTGCTGCAGGAACAGCTTCGGGTCCACCTTATTGCCGTTGACCCTGACCTCGAAATGCAGGTGGGGACCGGTGGCGTAACCGGTCTGACCGACCCGCGCGATGGGCTGGCCGGCGACGACCGTCTCGCCGGGGCGCACCTTGAAGGAATCCTCCAGCAGGTGCCCGTAGACGGTCTCCATGCCGTTGCCGTGGTCAAGGATGATATAATAACCGTAACTGGAATGCGTCGTTGCCAGCTCCACCACGCCGTCGGCGGCAGCCAGCACGTTCATGCCCAGGCTGGTGCCCGGCGCGCTGCCCACGCCGATATCAAGCCCGTAATGGAACTTGCCCCAGCGATACGCATAGTCTGAATTGATATTGTAAGCGCCGTCCACCGGCCACAAAAGCTGCGTGCCGGAGGAAACCGGCTGCACCACGGGCATGCCGAACACCTTGGTGCCCACCAGCCGCCGCATGGAGATGGGGCGCACCACGTTGACGCGGCTGACCTCACGGGAGGAGACCGCGCTGCCGTCGGCGTAGGTGACGACCCGCGTCACCTGATCCACGCCGTTTTCCCCTTCCAGGATCGTGCGGGCCGTGTTGACGCTGAGGGTCCGGGAGGGGATCTCCACCACGGAGAAGGGCGCGGGCTCGTTGACCGTCTCCGTGCGGGAGGTCATCACCGTCAGGGCCTCCGCCGCCTCGCGCAGCTGCGCCTTGCTTTTCAGGCAGTCGGGGGAATCGGGATACAGCCCCGGCACGTAGGACACGGTTTCGCCGAAATAACAGGAGGAGCCGATGCCGTCGCCGGTATCCGCCGCGGCCAGCACCCCGCGGAAAACGCTTTCCGCCTCCGCTTCGCTCCGCGCCGCGCCGACAAACCTGCCGTCCACATAGACGCCGCAGGCCTGCGTCATGGCGCCGTTCACGTTCGCCAGCAGCCGGTCCGTCATCTGCTCCTGAGAGGTATATCCGTTGACGCGGATCTGCTCCACCCGGTAGGTCACATCCGGGAGCGTTCCGTCGTAGTCCGCCCCGCCGCAGCGGATACGGGCTTCCGCCGCGCTTCTGGCGGCAAGATAGTCGCTTTCGGAGGCGGCGTAGCCGATCAGCGTATTGCCCGCCTCCACCCGCAGCGCCGTGCGCAGCGACGCGAAATGGATGGCAGTGAGGACGGCGATCAGCGCCGCCAGCGCGGGGATCGCCCACAGGGAGATCCGGCGGCTTTCCGCCGCTTTCCCCTGTTTGCCCCCGGCGGAGGGAGACCGCCTGTCGGAAGGGACGCGCCGATCATCGGGGATTTCCCGCCGGGACGCGGCCTCCCGCAGCGCCTCCGCCAGAGAGCGCAGCAGCCGCCTCACCGCCGACCGGAACGCAGCGACGGGCTTTCCCAGGGCGGCCTGCACCGCGCCGAAAAAACGCAGGACTCTGCCGCCGAGCCACATAATGAAACCTCTCAACGCCGCGTCGCCTCCTTTTTCACATAATTATTAGGTATTATAGCACTTCTTTTTTCATATTGCAACCGTCAAATTACGGCAGAACGCCAACGCCCGTCCCGCCGACGGCGGAGGCGCTACGATCCCCTCCTTTCCGGCAGGCGGGACAGCGAACGCGACAAGGGTAAACTGCCAAAGGATCGCCGCAGGCATGCTGATCCGTCGATTGATTCGAAATACGATCAATGGGACTTGCGATCAAACGCCGGAGAGGCGGTTCCATAAGGCTTTCAGACCGGCTTGCGCCGCCGGACCGCCGCCCGTCCGCCAAAAAAAAACACCCGATCACGTCCCCCTGCGCCGCCGGACCGCAGAGAGCGTGTTCCCCTTTCGCAAAAACGGTAAACTTTTTATGAAAAGAATTGCTATTCCCCTTTCGCCGTGGTATAATGACAATAATATGGAAACGGGCGCGTCCGTAAATATGCGCGCTTTGCTTCTTTATATCAAGTACAAGGAGCGTGCCGATATGCGTGAGATCATCGATTTCAGCGGCGGATGGCTGCTGAACGCTGAAAATAAAGAACTCGACAAAAAATACGACGAAAGCGTGATCCGGCTGCCGTTCATCCATGCGGCCTCCGCCTTCACGGACCTCGTCTTTACCAACCGTTTTTCGGCCCAGGCGCCGCTGGCGGGCAAGACGCTGTATCTGGAATTCCGCCAGATCAGCGGCGCGGTGAAAGTGTTCAACGGCGAAACGCTGCTGTGCGAGCGCAGCGGCATGGCGTCGTCCTTCCGGGTCAGGCTGACGGACGAGGCCGCGGCGGGCGACGCCTTCGACCTGCGGGTGGAGGTGAAGCCCCGTGAGCGCTCCGACGGCACCTTCATCTTCGGCAGGGTCAGCGTGGTGGCCGTCGGAAAATCGCATTTTGACATGGACGACGCGGGCGGGCCCGGCCTCACGATCACCACCGCCCTGACGGAGGACGCGGGCGAGCTGCACGTCAAGGCGACCGTGGTCAACCCCAACAACTACGACGTGGTGAGCTTTTCGGTGGAAAACGCCGCGGGCGTCACCGTGGGCACCAGAACGGAGAAGCCCACCGGCGCGGATACGGTGATCACCGTGCCCCACCCGGACCTGTGGGGCGGGCAGAAGGACGCCCACCTGTACGTGCTGAAGGCCGCGCTGGTGCGCGACACCTAGGCTCCGATCAC
>CAMVNL010000363.1 GCA_947168785.1 uncultured Clostridia bacterium
CAAAGCCCGCAACGGGCGGGGAGAAAAACGCCCCCTCCCTCTCCGGTCAGGACAGCGCGGAAATCCCTGCGGCGATCGCCGACGGCGCAGCAGAGAGCGCCACAGTCCCTGCCTCTTCTTTGAAAGAAAGAATCCGGAAAATCGACGTTCCGGAAGTGAAGACCATCGATTCCTACTATCCGCTGACCCCCGGCGAGGATTACAAGGACGTGCTCAACAGCCCGGACAAGCGCCACATCTATACCTTCTCCTTGGCGCAGCGCGGCTATCTTCAATACGCCGTCAAGCACGGCGAGCTGCACAGCTTCTCCGGCTGGGAGGCGACCCTTTACCAGGAATATTACCTTAACGGCGTGGACGGTGAAACCGGCTATCGTGCGCTGAACGTATTACAGACCACCGCACTGAACACCACAGACCGCTCCCCCACCGTGGGCATTATGCCCGGTGAATACCGGATCGTCGTCAAAACGAAAGCAGGCGTTTCGGAAGAGGAATTCACGCTGAACGTCGCCTTTACCGCGGCGACGGATCATGAGATCGAATGCAACGATACGAAGGCCGCCTATACGGAGATATACCCCGACGTGCCCATGACCGCCTCCTACTTCACGGATAAACAGGACGACGACTGGTATCTGCTGCGGCTGCCGAAGGACGGCAAGGCGCAGATCACCTTCGCCCACGCAAAGCACGATCAGATTTCCGTGGCGTGGCGCGTGGCGCTGTATGACGAAAACGGCACGGAGCTGTATTCGGAAAACTCCGGATTGAGCACAGAGCTCCTCGACAGCGGCGAAATCGGACTGAAAGCCGGGGCATATTATCTGGCGGTGCTCTGCCGTACCCGCTGCGACAACGACTATACGCTGACCGTCACCGCCTCTTCGGACGACAGCTTTGAAGCCGAGCGAAACGACACGCCCGAAACCGCCAGCGAGCTGCGCATGGGCGGCATGACAAGCGGCTGCATCACAGCCAAGGCCGGCAGCATCGACCGGGACTATTACCGCTTTGAAATGACCAGCCGCGGCAATTTTGCTCTGGTTTTCACCCACGCCCCCTCCGCGCTGGAGGACGACAAAAACGGCTGGAACATCCGCCTGTACCGGGAATCCGGCGAGCAGCTTTATGTGATGACCGCCACTTGGAATAACGGCGCCGCCCGAATGCCGGTCATGGGACTGGAGGAAGGCGTCTATTACGTGGTTGTCGACAGCGAGGATATGTACCGCAGCAATCTCACCTATACGCTGATCGCCGGGCAGAATGAATCCACCGGTTTTGAGCGGGAGCCGAACAATACGATCGCCGCCGCCAACCCCATCCCAATCGGCGTATCCGTCACGGGGATGATCATTAACGCCGGCGCACCGGACGACGATTATTACAGCTTCACACTGGACGAATACAGCCGCGTGACCGTGAGGCTCAGGCACGCCTCCACCGGCAGCACGCGGGACATCTTCCGTTTTTCCGTCTGCGGGGCGGATAATGAACCGGAACCGCAGCACAACGATCAGGGACCGATAACCGACGCAGCAGGGAATCCCGTCTTTTTCACCGAAAGCCGCGGCGATCAGGAGAGCGTCACCGGCGAATATGAGCTTGCTCCCGGGACCTATTACATCAAGGTCACGTCCGGACGGTTCTTTGACAGCATCAATTATACCATAGAATATTACCTCAACTGAAAGGACAGAACAATGAAGTATTCAGTCAGCTCTTACAGCTATTCACAGTTAACCTCCTCCGGCGAATACACGGAAAAACAGCTCATTGCCCTGGCAAAAGAGATGGGTTTTGACGGCATCGAATTCGCGGAGATCCATCCTCCCGTGGGCACAGACAAGCTCGCCTACGCAGAAGAGCTGCGCAGGGAGGCCGAGAAGCAGGAGATCGCCATCGTGGCCTACTGCATCGGGGCCAACCTGCTGGACGATACGGACAGGGAGATCGAACGCCTGAAGGGCGAAGTGGACGTGGCGGCGGCGCTGGGAGTGCCAGTCATGCGCCACGACGCCAGCGGCGGCTATGGAAAAGAAGACCGGGGGCAGCGCGGCTTCAACAACGCCCTGCCTGAGATCGTCAGAGGCTACAAAGCGGTGACGGAATACGCAAAGACCAAGGGCATTCGCACCTGCATAGAGAACCACGGCTTTTTCTGTCAGGATTCCTGCCGGGTGGAGGCCATTATCAACGGCGTGGCAGATCCCAACTTCGGCGCGCTGGTGGATATCGGCAACTTCCTGTGCGCGGATGAGGACCCCGCCGTGGCGGTGGGGAACGTCGCCCCCTACGCTTTCCACGTACACGCCAAGGACTTCCACTTCAAGAAAGGGACGGAGTTTGTACCCTCCCACGGCTTTTTCATGACCCGCGGCGGCAACTATCTGCGGGGCGCGGTCATCGGCCACGGCGCGGTGCCGGTGCAGCAGTGCCTGAAAATCCTCAAAAACGCCGGTTACAACGGCTATGTCACCGTGGAATTTGAGGGCGTGGAGAACGCGAAGACCGGCGTGAGCTGGGGACTTGATACACTGAAACGGATCGAAGAGCTGATCTGATGGACAAGGCGGATTTCATGCGCGAGGCCATGAAGCTGGCGGAGGCCTCCGCTAAGGAGGGCGAGGTGCCCGTAGGCGCGGTGATCGTGCGGGACGGCGAAGTGATCGCCGCCGGGCGCAACCGGCGGGAATACGGCAAAAACGCCCTGTACCACGCGGAGATCGAGGCCATCGACAACGCATGCAAACGTCTCGGCGGCTGGCGGCTGCCCCGCTGTGAGCTCTACGTGACGCTGGAACCCTGTCCCATGTGCGCAGGGGCCATCATCAACGCGCGGATCGAAAAGGTGTATTTCGGGGCCTATGACCAGAAGGCCGGAAGCGTTGGCAGCGTGACGAACCTGTTCGCCCTTCCCTACAATCACCGTCCGGAAGTGGAAGGCGGCGTGCTGTGGGAAGAATGCGCCGCGCAGCTTTCCGACTTTTTCAAGGAGCTGCGGAAACGAAAATAATTACTGCCGTCGCCATTTTTTTTCATTTTTCACTTGCAAACGCGTGAAAAGTGTGATAGAATAAATGGTGTTGCGGGAGTAG
>CAMVNL010000364.1 GCA_947168785.1 uncultured Clostridia bacterium
ATGGTGATGAAGCGGTCGCCCTCGGTCACAAGACCGCAGGAGATGCCGGCCACGGGCGCCTTGATGGGCACGCCCGCCGCCATCAGGGACAGGGTGGAGCCGCAGATGGAGGCCTGAGAGGTGGAGCCGTTGGAAGAGAGCACCTCGGAGACGAGGCGGATGGTGTAAGGGAACTCCTCAACGGAGGGGATCACGGGCAGAAGGGCTCTTTCAGCCAGCGCGCCGTGGCCGATCTCGCGGCGGCCGGGGCCTCTGGAGGGCTTGGTCTCGCCCACGGAGTAGGAGGGGAAGTTGTAGTGGTGGATGTAGCGCTTGGATTCCTGCTCGTCGATGCCGTCCAGCTCCTGGGCGTCGCCGATGGTGCCCAGCGTCGTCACGGTGAGGACCTGGGTCTGGCCTCTGGTGAACATGCCGGAACCGTGAACGCGGCTCAGCAGGTCAACACGGGCGTCCAGCGGGCGCATATCGTCAAGGCCTCTGCCGTCCACGCGCTTGCCCTCGTCCAGCAGCCAGCGGCGCACCACGTACTTCTGGGTCTTGTAGATGCAGTCGTCGATCTTCGCGATGTCGTCGGGATAGAGCTCGTCGAACTTCTCATGGGCGGCGGCGTAGATGGGGCTCAGGCGCTCGTCGCGCACGCGCTTGTCGTCGGTGTCAAGGGCGACCTTGATGTCGTCGATGACGAAGTTCTTGACGGCCTCGTACATTTCGGGGGAGGGATCGTTGGAGGGGAAGTCGATCTTCGGCTTGCCGATCTCGGCCTGAATGCCCTTGATGAATTCCACGATCTTCTGGTTCTCTTTGTGGCCGAACATGATGCCGTCGAACATGGTCTCGTTGTCGATCTCGTTGGCGCCGGCTTCGATCATGGCGATCAGCTCGTCGGTGGAGGCGACGGTCACGGCCATTTCGGATTTTTCTCTCTGTTCCGCGGTGGGGTTGATGACGAACTGGCCGTCAACGAGGCCCACGGAGCAGCCCGCGATGGGGCCGGCCCACGGAATGGGGGAGATGGACAGGGCGATGGAAACGCCGATCATGGCGGCGATCTCCGGCAGGCAGTCGGGGTCAACGGACATGACCGTGGCCACGATGCCCACGTCGTTGCGCATATCCTTAGGGAACAGCGGGCGGATGGGGCGGTCGATGACGCGGGCGGCCAGGATGGCCTTTTCGCTGGGTCTGCCCTCGCGGCGCTGGAAGGAACCGGGGATCTTGCCCACGGAATAGAGCTTTTCCTCAAAGTCGATGGACATGGGGAAGAAGTCGATGCCGTCTCTGGGCTTGTCGGACATGGTGGCGTTGCACAGCACCTCGGTCTCGCCGTAGCGGACCAGGCAGCTGCCGCCCGCCAGCTGCGCCATCATACCGGTCTCAATGACCAGCGGACGGCCGGCAAAGGTGGTTTCAAACTTTCTGAAATCCTTGAAAATCATTTGTTTCTCCTTTTTTTGATGATTTATCTCAAAAGGCTTGTCCGGCAGGTCTCTGCCAATGTACAATTCACAGCGCGCAATTCCTTACATGCTCTGAATTGTACATTATACATGGACGCCCGCCGGGGGGCCTTTTTTACATGTAGCACGCTGCCTCAGCAGCGTTAACAGCGCGATTATGATGATTGACGGTAGGGGGAGGAGCGACGGAGCTGAGGCTCCGTGCTGCAAAACAGCCGCAGGCGGCAAGTTGCCCTGCCGCCCGAAACTTTGACATTACTTACGAAGACCGAGTCTCGCGATGATGGAACGGTATCTTTCGATGTCCACTTTCTGCAGATAAGCCAGAAGGTTTCTTCTGTGACCGACCATTTTCAGAAGTCCTCTTCTGGAATGATGGTCCTTCTTGTGGATCTTCAGATGCTCGTTCAGGTCGTTGATCCGCTTGGTAAGGACCGCGATCTGTACTTCGGGGGAACCCGTGTCGCCTTCGTGGGTGGCGTACTCGGCCATGATGGCCTGCTTTTCAGCCTGTGTCATTGTTTTTCACCTCATTTTTGATTTGATCCGTATCGCCCAGGGCAAGGCGTAAGGTGAACACCGCGTGCGCGCGGCTGTATCCATCCCCCGAGAGACCGGACAAAGTGCATTATAACATAACGGATATTAAATGTAAAGCTTTATTTGCAGAATACAGGGTATCTTTTTCCGGGATCACGCGTTCAGCGTGGCGGCGTCGACGTAGACGCCCTTGCCGGTATTGCGGCCGGTGGTGATGACGCTGTGAACGCCGTCGATACAGGCGGCTTCCGCCTCGAGGGCTTGAATGGCCAGATCATTATACATCAGATGCTTTGCGCCGTAGGCGCGGCGGGCAAGCTCATCATATTCCTTTGAGGGATTATGGATGGTCTGTCCTGTGGTGATATTGTGAAGCGTCGTCATGGAATAGGTGCTCTGGATTTTGAAAATAATATATGTCATTACGCACAGATCGCCGTTTCTGTCGGTGTAGGTCACGACATATCCGTTTTCGGCAACCGCATGGGGATACTGTCTTCTGACGTTGCGGAAATCATATCCCGCCAGATAGGAGTAATCCGACTGAGCGCCCTGCTGCTGTCCGGGATTTTCCGGCTGGGTTCCGGGGTTCTCCGGCTGCTGCTCGGAGGGCTGCTCCGGCCTGGTGACGGTGACCGGTTCATCCTTGTCGGGGAAATCCGGCATTTCGCGTTCGATCAGGTCCTGCAGACCGACGGTGGAGCGCAGGATCAGCCTGGAGTCGGCGGGGGTGACCTCGCCGTCAAAATCCGCGTCCGCCCGGAAGGCCTGCGCCTTGGTAAGGATTTCCAGCTCGACCGCCGCGCGCAGGGCCCAGCGGGCGTCCGCCGCCGTGACTTTCCCGTCGCCGTTGACGTCGCCCATGGTCACCGCAAAGCCGGCGATGGGGAAGACGGTGCACAGCAGCATGGCGGCCAGTAAAATGCTGATGATCTGTTTTTTCATATTTTACCTCCAAAAAAATATCTGAAACACACGCAGCCGCCGGAGAGTCTTCCGGCGGCGTTCCGCGTTATTTCCGCTTGTAATACAGCATGCAGTGGCAGAAGCCCTCATAGTCGGCGTCGGCGATCTGGTCGCGGAACTCCTTGCACATACACTTG
>CAMVNL010000365.1 GCA_947168785.1 uncultured Clostridia bacterium
CGCCGTAAAAAAAACAAAGACGCGTAGAACACAGCAAGAAACGTTTCTCCGGATTGTTGAAGCGCGAGAATATACGGTTCTGCAAATCTGTAGTTGTTTTTATAATCGTTCGTCAGACGCCCTGCGCCCTTATAGGAATCCACAGAATAATGGTAAAGTTTCACGTCTGTTATCCCTTTCGTTTTTTGATACTCTTTTGAACGTATGATTCTATATCTGAAAAGGCTCTGTATTACGCAAGTTCTGCGGTGAGAAGCCTTTTTTCCTTAAGATTTTTCTTGATTTGTTGCGATCATGCCTCCCAAAGGTACGGGGACTTCGGTGAGTTCGCATTGGGCAGTGTTCGTGAATATCGGCTTCCCGAAGCAGTCCATGGCGCGGACCTCCGTACCCGGCGCGGCTTTTATGATAATGCGCGGCGCTTGCGTCAGATTACACACGTAAGCGCGGGACACGTCGGATACGTCGACGAAATTCTGCGCGGCGCACAAGACGATCCGTTCCCCGTCCTTTTCGGCGGCGGCACAGGAGAACATGCAGTCCGGGCTTTGTACGGTCAGCCGGCCGCGCATCAGCGTCTCCCGGTGGGCCCGCCAGAAGGAGAGGTACCGCCGCAGCACGGCGCGCTGTTCCCCGGTCAGCTCTGCCAGCCGGACGGAGATCTGCGGCACGCTGAACAGGGTCCCCCACAGCAGCGCTGCCGTCTGCTCCGGCGTTTCGTCCGGCCCCCAGCGGATCGGGTCGGAATGCACCGCCGCGTCCGTCGTCAGGCGCAGGTTCAGAGAGGAGACCCGGTTGGTCATGCCGTCGTTGGGGCAGTCCCACACGCGGATCAGGTTGCCGAAGGCCCCGATCACCGGGCCGGAATAGGGCTGGCGAAATTCGATCAGCATTTCCTGATTCAGCGCCGTGAGGGCGCTGTAGACCTGCCGCAGCAGCAGATGCGTGGCGTCCTCCACCGAAACGAGGTCCATGCCCTCTTTTACCTCGCCGTTGGAGCGGAACCGGTCGATGAAGTCCAGCTTCAGTCCGTCCGGCCGCCATTGTTTGACCGCTTCGGTATAGGCATCGACGAGAAACGACCGTACCTCCGGGTAGCGGGGGTCCAGCACCGCGCAGTCGCAGCCCGCCACCTCCGTCAGGTATTTGCCCTGAAAGCGGGCGTAATTTTTGGAGAAATGCCCCACATAGGGCACGGAGTACCACACCATCGCCTTCATGCCCATATCGTGCAGCGTCCGGATCAGCCCCGCCATGTCCGGGAATTTATCCGAGTACGGCTCCCAGTCGCCGGTGTAGCCGTAGACCGACGCGCCGTTTTCCCGCTGCCAGCCGTCGTCGATGATGATGGTGTCCATGCCATATTGCTTCGCAGTGCGGCACTCGCGCAGCACGTCGGCGGCGGTGACGCGGGTAAGATAGGAATACCACGTGGAATAGACGGGGTCGAAGGCCGCCGCAGGCGTTTTGGCGGGGGCGTACCCCAGTGAAGCGAACCACCGTTTCGCGTCCGTCAGCGCCTCAGTGAACGGGACCGGTCTTGCGTCGATACGCAGCAGGCATTCGTACCGGTCCGCCGGGGCGGTGAGCTCGGTAAAAAAGAAAACCTCCACGGCGGCGGTCATGTCGTTGTAATCGCAGGAGATCTTCAGCCTGACCGGCGTTTTGACGTCGGAAAGCGTCAGCAGGTACCGGTTGTTCCCGTTTTTGGAAATCAGCTGCAGCAGGGGCAGGTCGGCCGCCAGCCGGGAGGTACGTTCCACGCCGCCCCAGCTTTTGGCGCGGTCGAACCGGCGGCAGTCAAACACCGAATAGGCGTCCGTGCCGGGCAGCTTGAACCGCAGCACGGTCGTCAGGGGGACGCGCGTCTCCCGCCACGCCATACGGATGCGGTACAGAAAAATGTCGCCCTCCGCGCTCTGCTTTTTGCAGAAAAAGTCGCCCTCCGCCGGGGAGGAAAACCGAAAGGCAATGTCCGTCATGTTGCACTCCTTCTTTCTTTGCAGAGCGCTGTTCTACAGTGCTGCAGCTTGGCAGTTTGATTGTATTTTACGATATCCGGTCCTTTTTTTCAATCTTTTATTCAAATGTTTATATTGCTCCCCCAATTAATACTTGAATATTTCTGCTTGCCTCAACGCCGAAATACGGCGTCAAAAATCCTCGACAGGCGTTAGCCTGCCTTGCGGTTTCTTCCTTGTCTTTCGCCGTTGATTCGGCGCATAAACAATTCAAGATTAAATTGGTGGAGCAATAGTAAACCGCAAAAAAGGCTTGCAATCTTTTTTCAGAATGATGTAGAATGATTCCGATATAACAACAGCGAAGGTGTTTATTATGGACCTGTCAGCCATTGACAGAGCGGGCTATTACCCTTTCGACGAAAAATCGGAAAACCAGCCGTTCCCGAACGGGGTCGGCTCCTGCGAGGGGTTTCGGATACCTGGATTGATCCGGTTGAGAAACGGCGGTTTGTTGGCAACGACGGACGCCCGTTGGACGGACCCGAATTCGGATTACGGCGGGATCGATACTATGTACGCCGTATCCGATGATAACGGCAAAACGTGGCGGCACGGCTACGCGGCTTATTTCCCGGACAGTCTCGGCACGCCGTCCGATCCGAACGCCACAACCACCTGTATCGACGCATGTCCGGTGCAGACGACGGACGACGTTATACATATTTTTGTGAATCTCGGGCCAAGCGGCGTCACGCCCGGCTTGTGTGATCCCAACCCCGGCACGGGCTTTGTGACCATCGACGGCAAGCGCCGCCTCGCGCTTACGGATCGTTACGCTGAGGCGGACAATTCTCCGGACGGTTTTGGCTATTACGTTGGGGATGCTTACGGCGGCTTTGCGCCGATCATAAAAAAAGACGCCGGAGAAACGGGTTATCTCATCGACGAATTTTTCAATATTTACAAAAAGACCTCGAACGACCCGGTCCCCCTTTATCAGCCGCAGGTCGATACCGGCAAGCCTATCGTTCAGAATGTCTTTTACAAAGATTCCGACTTTCACGTCTTTAATACCATGCACGTTCTGCACGTGTACACGGATAACGCGGAAAACGGCTGGAAA
>CAMVNL010000366.1 GCA_947168785.1 uncultured Clostridia bacterium
TTGGAGAACACCTTGCTGCCCTCGATGATGGCGGCGTTCGCCCGGGGGCCGAAGCAGGGGATTCCATGGGCCTCCAGCGCATCCACCGCGCCCAGCACCAGCGGATCGTCCGGCGTGACCACCGCGTAGTCGATCTTGTTCTCATAGGCGAATTTGACGATGGAATCAATGTCCGTGGCGGCGACGTTGACGCAGACCGCATCACCCTCCATGCCACCGTTGCCCGGCAGGGCGTAGATCGTACCCACCTCGGGGCTTTCTTTCAGCTTTTTGATGACGGCGTGCTCTCTTCCCCCGCCGCCCACGACGATGATGTTCTTCATAAACGGTCCCTCCGATTTGTGATAATAGAAATATTCAGATGATGTTATTGTTTCTGTAATGACGTTACCGGTGTTTTCGGTATGTCGTAACGTCCCGACCAGCTGTGGATCTCGTATTCATAATGCGCAAGCTCCTCCGGGGAGAGCCAGAACCGTTCGGCAAGCATGGCCTGCGTCAACCGGGGCAGGTCCGCCCGTTCGATATCGCCGCCGAGGCCGGGTTGCCCGTCCCGGTAGAATTCCAGCGGAAGCACTTCGTCGTTCAGAAGCTGCAAAGCGTATTCCGCCGCGTCCTCCATGTCCTCAAAGTGGCGGTGCTGGGTGGAGAAATACACGACGATATTGGTGAACAGATCGGACGGATCCTCGGACTGCTGGTAGCTTTCGTCAAGGACGACCATTTCGCTGCCGTTGGCGCGGTCGGTGATTGTCAGCTTGTCCGACGTTTCCGAAACGGCAACGTCATAGCCTTTCAAAGAAGAGATCAATGCGTTCCATTTTTCCATTGAGGTATGCCTCCATTCTACAATTATATTTCCCCGGCGCAGACCAGCTCCACGGCGCGGGGGAAGATGACCCATTCCGCCTGCTCCATGACCCGGCGCTGCAATATTTCCGGCGTGTCGCCCGGGAGGACGTCCACCGCCTTTTGCAGGATGATCTCGCCACCGTCGGGGATCTCGTTGACGAAGTGAACCGTGGCCCCCGTCACCTTCACGCCCTTTTTCAGGGCCGCCTCATGCACCCGCAGCCCATAGAAGCCCTCGCCGCAGAAGGAAGGGATCAGGGACGGGTGGACATTGAGGATGCGCCGGGGATAGCGGGAGGTGAAGAACTCGCTGAGGATGCTCATGAACCCCGCCAGCACAATGATATCGATGCGGTATTCCTCCAGCTTGTCGATGATGGCCTGTTCAAAGGCCGCCTGACTGCTGCCGCAGTCCTTTTTCAGAATGACGCAGCGGTCCACCCCGGCGTTTGCCGCCCGGGTGAGGGCGTAGGCGTCCGCCTTGTTGGCGATCACCAGCACGACCTCGCCGCTTTTGATCTCGCCGCGCTGCTGCGCGTCAAGAATGGCCTGTAAATTGGTGCCGCCGCCGGAAACCAGGACGGCGATGCGCTTTTTCATGATAACCACCTGCAATTGATAATGGTAGCGCGGCACCTCAGTGCCGCTGTCAGCACAAACAACTTCTATAAAGAAACAAAAAAGATAAGAAAACCTTCCTTTTGCTTTTTCGCGCAGTATACAAATATCGCGTTTATCGCAACAATCGTCAGGAGCGGCACTGAGGTGCCGCGCTACCGACTTAACGGCGCAAGGCACCGCGTTACCGCAGATCGATCTTTTCCCCGTTCGAGGAGGATACGATCTCGCCGATCACATACGCGTCCTCGCCGTTTTCTTTCAGAATCGTCAGGGCCTCTTCCGCCTGATCCGCCGGGACCACGACGCTCATGCCCACGCCCATGTTGAAGGTGTTGAACATATCGCGCTCGGAAATTTTGCCGGTTTTGGCGATGAGGTCGAAGATGGGCAGCACCCGCACGGCGGACTTGTCGATCTTCGCGCAAAGGCCCTCCGGGATGCTGCGGGGGATGTTTTCATAGAAGCCGCCGCCGGTAATGTGGGAAATGCCCCGCACCGCCACCTTTTCCAGCAGGGCGAGGATGGGCTTCACGTAGATCTTCGTGGGGGTGAGCAGCGTTTCGCCCAGGCTCTTGCCACCCAGCTGCGCCATGGGGGCCTTGAGCACCGCGTGCTCCACGTCGAAGACCTTGCGCACCAGCGAGAACCCGTTGGAGTGAACGCCGGAGGAGGGCAGCGCGATCACAACATCCCCCGCCCGCATGGTCTTGTTGTCGATGATCTTTTCCTTATCCACCACGCCGGTGCAGTAACCGGCCAGGTCGTACTCGTCCTCGGGGTAGAAGCCGGGCATTTCGGCGGTCTCGCCGCCGATGAGGGCCGCGCCGGCCTGCACGCAGCCGTCCGCCACGCCCTTGACGATATCCGCGATGCGCTCCGGCACGTTTTTGCCGCAGGCGATATAATCCAGGAAAAACAGCGGCTTCGCGCCGCAGCAGATCACGTCGTTGACGCACATGGCCACGCAGTCGATGCCCACGGTGTCGTGCTTATCCATCAAAAAGGCCAGGCGCAGCTTGGTGCCCACGCCGTCGGTGCCGCTGACCAGAACGGGATGTTCGGTTCCCGCAAGGTCCAGCTCAAACATACCGCCGAAGCCGCCCACGTCCGAGTAAACGCCGGGGATGACCGTGCGGGCCACGTGCTTTTTCAGCAGCTCCACGGAGCGGTAACCGGCGGTGATATCCACGCCCGCCGCCGCGTAGGCGTCTGATCTTGACTGTGTATTCATGTGATTACTCCTTTCCGTCCCAGCAGTAGGTGCAAAGGTCCTCTCTGGGCAGGCCGATGGCCTGAATGATGTTTTCAAGGGACTGGAATTCCAGCGAGGCGAAGTGCAGCTCGTCGCAGATCTCTTTGCGCAGGGCCTTGCCTCTCTCGGTGGAACCGTCCGCGTATTCGTCGATATGGTTGAAACCCTCTTCCCCCTCCAGCTGGAAGATCACCCGGCGGGAGATCAGCTCCATGTCGCCGGTGGCGCGGGAGAAGTTGAGGTATTTGCAGCCGTACATGATGGGCGGGCAGGCCGAGCGGATGTGGACCGCCTGGGCGCCGCTTTCATAGAGGAATTCCACGGTCTCCCGGAGCTGGGTGCCCCGGACGATGGAGTCGT
>CAMVNL010000367.1 GCA_947168785.1 uncultured Clostridia bacterium
ACCAGTGGTGCAACGTGGTCCGCTGGGAAAAAACCACCCGTCCCTTCCTGCGCAGCCGTGAGTTCCTCTGGCAGGAGGGCCACACGGCCCACGCCACCGCCGAGGAGGCTCAGGCGGAGACGGAGCAGATGCTGAACGTTTACGCCGACTTCTGTAAGGACGTGCTGAATATGCCTGTCATCAAGGGCCGCAAGACCGAAAGCGACAAGTTCGCCGGCGCGGTGGCCACCTACGCCATCGAGGCGCTGATGCACGACGGCAAGGCGCTGCAGGCGGGCACCTCCCACTACTTCGGCGACGGCTTTGCCCGCGCCTTCAACATGACCTTCACCGATCAGAACAACCAGCTGCAGTACGTGCACCAGACCTCCTGGGGCACCACCACCCGGCTCATCGGCGCGGTCATCATGTCCCACGGCGACAACAACGGCCTGGTGCTGCCGCCCAAAATCGCCCCCACGCAGGTCATCGTCATCCCCATCGCCGCCCATAAGCCCGGCGTGACGGAGAAGGCGCAGGAGCTGACAGCGCGGTTGTCCAAGTGCTTCCGAGTGAAGTGCGACAATTCCGACAACTCCGCCGGCTGGAAGTTCGCCGAGTATGAGATGAAGGGCGTGCCGCTCCGTCTGGAGATCGGCCCCAAGGATATGGAAAAGAACCAGTGCGTGCTGGTGCGCCGTGACAACCGCGAGAAGTATTTCGTCTCGCTGGACGATCTTGAGAGCGAGGTCGCCCGCCTGCTGGACGAGCTGGGACAGGCCATCTACGACAAGGCGGCCGCCAACATCGAGAGAAGGACCTACCGCTGCACCTCCATCGAGGAGATCAAGGCGGCGCTGGCAGAGCACGGCGACGGTTTCGTCAAGGCCATGTGGTGCGGCAGCGAAGAGTGCGAGGACAAGGTCAAGGAGCTGACCGGCGTGGGTTCCCGCTGCATTCCTTTTGAGCAGGAGCATCTGTCCGATACCTGCGTATGCTGCGGCAAAAAGGCCGTCAACATGGTCGTCTGGGGCAACGCCTATTGATGAACGGTTCCACCGCGGGAACCTCATCTATCGTCATTTTGACGAAAATATAAAGAAACGGTTGCAATTGATCGGTCTTTATGTTATAATACCGATGGATTCCGGGGAACCGGGATTCAAAACTCGCAACTGCAAATAAAAGAAAAGCGCTGCTGGCTTACAACGGCAGCGCTTTTCTTTTTTTCTCATTCCGGGCAATTTCCGTTGACAGTCCCATCTTCCGGTGTTATACTCAAGAAAAAGGGTAAAGAGAGGTTACGCTATGCTTTCAAAAACGCCGCCCATGGGCTTCAACACCTGGAACACCTTCGGTGAGAACATCAACGATGAAATGATCCGTCAGACTGCCGATAAAATGGTAGAACTTGGGTTGAAGGACGCGGGCTATGAATACCTCGTCATCGACGACTGCTGGAGCAAGAAGGAGCGCGATCCGGTCACGGATAAAATCGTGCCCGATCCTGTCAAATTCCCCAACGGCATGAAGGCTGTCAGCGATTACGTCCATTCCACGGGACTGAAATTCGGCATGTACTCCTGCGCGGGCGTGCGCACCTGCGCGGATTACCCCGGCAGCTTTGACCATGAATTTCTCGATGCAGAGACCTTCGCCGAGTACGGCGCGGATTTCCTGAAATATGACAACTGCAATAAGCCCGAAAACTGCAACGGCCCGCTGCTCTATAAAAAAATGAGCATGGCCCTCAAAGCCTGCGGCAGAGAGATCCTGTTCTCCGCCTGCAACTGGGGCTGCGACGAGGTGAACACCTGGATCCGCTCCATCGGCGCGCATATGTACCGTTCCACCGGCGATATCTGTGACAACTTCAACTCCGTACGCGACCTGTTCATCAGCCAGCTGGACAACTACGCCTATTCCGCCCCCGGCTGCTTCAACGATATCGACATGCTGATCGCAGGCATGTATGCCGAAGGCAACGTGGGCGCGGGGGGCTGCAGCGATACCGAGTACAAGACCCATTTCGCCCTGTGGTGCATGACCTCTTCTCCTCTGATGATCGGCTGCGACATCCGCAAGATCAACGATACCACCCTCGCGCTGCTGAAAAACAAAAACCTCATCCGCATCAATCAGGACGAGGAGGGGAGACCGCCCTTCGTCGTCTCCCGTCACCGCGACGGCAAATGCATCTGCCTTGTGAAGGTGCTTTCCGGCAACGAATTTGCCGTGATGCTGGCGAATCTCAGCGACGACGACTCCCGGATGAACCTGTATCTGGAGGATATCGGCCTGCCCGCAGCCTCCGGCAAGGGTCTGGCGCTGACGGACGCCTTTACAAATGAAGACAAAGGCGTGGCCAAAGAGCGGATCAGCCTGCAGGTGGCTGCTCATGACTGTAAGTTGTTCTTGGCGAAGATCGCCGACGTCTGATGCGCTGTACCGGCTGCGGGAAAGAGCTGACCGTCTGGGACGAGGGCTTTTTCCGGAAAATGGTCAATCGCGGCGCGCGGGAATGCCGTTGCATCCCCTGCACGGCGGCGCACTTCGGCCTGACGGAGGAAAAGGCGTGGGAGATGATCCGACGCTTTCAGAAGATGGGCTGTACGCTGTTCCCGCCTGCAGAAAAATGACCTATAAAAATGGTTGGTTCCCCGGGCGGTTGTTCCGTCCGGGGACCTGTTCTGCGTGCAAACGCCGCGCATTTTTTATGAAACAGAATATTTTGAATTAAAGACTGATTTAAGGAAGTGCTGTTATAGTATAGACACAGCAACGGAGACGGCCGTTGCGGGAATGCAAGCTCCTCACGTTTTCTTCATAAAATATCTCCTCAAAACGCTGAACCCCCGGTTTTGATGCCGGGGGTTCGGTGTTTTTTGTGGTTTATCTCGGATTTATGTGGTGCAGCATAAAAAAAGTTGGTTCCAGTCGTCCGGCAGGCGCACGATCCCGTAGGGGGCGGCATTCTGACGCCACGCATTTTTGGCACACCCCACTTTTTCAATCCAACAGAAATGATTAGCCTCTTACGGATCATTGTGGGATAGAGGCGCTTCGCGCTTAAGGAAGGCCCTCAGAAACATAGTCGCACTGTCG
>CAMVNL010000368.1 GCA_947168785.1 uncultured Clostridia bacterium
TTCCGACTGATGACTTCCGACTGGGTGCGAAGCTCCCCGACAAATCCCCGTTCTACAATTTTTCCAGCCCCACCGACGCGCGGAGGATCAGTCTGGCGTCGGCAGGGGTGATCGCGTTATCGTGGTCCACGTCGGCGGCCTGAAAGGCCAGGCCGGCAAATTTAATAAAACCGACCGAAGCGCGCAGCGTCAGCCGCGCATCCTCCGGCTTGACCGCGCCGTCGCCGTTCACGTCCCCGGCGCGGTAGAAGGCGGTGATGCTGATGGTGAACACGTCGGAATATTCGCCGTAGGTGACGATGACGTTCTGACTGCCCTCCCTTTCCGGGTCGATCGGCGTCATCTGATAGTCGGTAATGGGTTCAAAGGTGCCGTCGGCGTACAGCAGGCGCACCTTCAGGCCGGGGTTCACGTCCTGACCGGCGATAAAGCTGGTTTTGGAGGGGATGGCCTGAATGCCCGTCACGTTGTTCAGCGACAGCTTATAGTACAGCCTCACGGAGAGGCCGCCGAAAAACACGTCCACCGGATTGTTCTCTCCGAGGATAAAGGAGGCGGGGTCGCAGACGACCTCACAGTCGGCGCCGTCCACCTCTTCCACCTCTCCGTTATCGTATTCCGCCTGCAGCACCAGCCCGCTGACGTTCGGCGCGCGGTCCCGATGATGGGTCACCAACGAATCCGGCTGACGCAGCACGGTCAGAGACGTCAGCGTGCGGGGCGTGACGCTCACGGGGAAGGAAGCGGCGATATCGTCATAGCGATAGGAGACGGTGATCGTGTGCGTCCCCTTTTCCAGCGGCTGGCCGTGGGCCTCGCCGCAGCAGCCGGAGACGGTGAAATCCGGGTCGGCGGCGATATCCTCCCAGGCCGCCATCTGCTCCGGCCGCCCGTCAGAATAGGTCAGCTTGACCGTCAATCCCGAAAGATCCAGTTTTTCATGCTCCATATAAAGGGTCCGGCCGGGGCGTGCGATCAGCGTCAGCTTCACGACGGGATAGCGAATGACCGTCACCTTGAAGGAATCCGTAAAGGTCCGCCCGGAATCCGGCGGGGTATAGGTCACCCGGACCTCCTTTTCCCCCAGCGTATCCATCGCGTCAAAATATACCTCATAGCCCGTAACGGCCACCTGCAGGCCCCCGTCGTACAGGGCGTAGACCTTCATGCCGGTCAGGTCCGGCGCCGCTTCGCCGTGGATCAGCGTCGTGCGGTCGGGGGGCGTCACCCGGATGCCCCTCACGTCGCCCTCCGGCGCCGCTTCCAGGTACGCCAGATGGGACAGCTGCACCCAGCCGGAGATGCCGGAGGCGCGCACGGTCGTATGGCCGAAGCCGCGGGTCACGGCGTCAACCTCCAGCACCGCGCCTGCGTAGACCTCGCCCAGCTTGTCGGAGGTGATATCCGCCTGGGCAAACAACGCCGCCGCAGCGGAGATCACCCGGTATCTGCCCGTCTGCGCGGCAAAGGCCGCCGCCGGGAACAGCGACGCCAGCAGCACGATCGCCAGCAGCACCGCTCCTGTTTTTTTCATCTTCATCATCCCTGATATGTGATTTTATCCCGGTATTGTTCCAGCATTCTGTCGTTATACGCGTCGCCGCCGTCCACGTTGGCGCTCATAAAGACCGGCGGTTCCATGCCGTGGTCCACGTACAGCCCCACCACCTCGGCGCAGAAGGCCTGTATGATGGCGGCGCCGGTGACGGTGGAGGTGGCCGCCGTCTTGCCCCGGAAGCCCTCGATGGGGATGGCCGCGTCACCCACGCAGCCGCAGTTGTCGATGACGATATCGCAGACCTCGAACAGCCGTTTGCCGGAGGGGTGCCGCGAAACGGAGGCGGAGGAGGCGGCGATGCTGGTGACGGCCGCCACGAAGACGCCGCGGCGTTTCGCCTCCAGCGCCATTTCCACCGGCACGCCGTTGCGCCCGGAGACCGAATGGACGATCAGCAGGTCCCCCTTGCCGATGGGGACGGAATCAAGGATCTCCGCCGCGTACTCCGGCTTGCGCTCCAGCACGGTGGTATCCGTGACGGGAACCGTCTCCAGCGTCAGCCCTTTGGCCATGATGGGGTTCATGATGACGAGGCCGCCGGTGCGGTAGAAGGCCTCCTGCGCCAGAATGGAGGCGTGTGAACAGCCGAAGACGAAGAGCTTGCCCCCGGCGCAGGCCACGTCGAAGGCCTTTTCCGCCAGCAGGCGGATCTTTTCCTGCTGCGTTTCCAGCACCGTCCGCAGCAGCGCCGTCACGTGCGTAAAATACTTTTCCGTGTAAGTCATGTCTGCCCTCCGAATTGGAATTTGTCGAGATGTTGACCCATGCGGTAGCGCGGCACCTCAGTGCCGCTATTGGCACAAACAACATATCAGACAGTTTCCCCGATCAGATAACGGTTATCTTGTAAAGGAAAACGATTGATCGATCCAAAATCCGTTTTAAAAGCAACATTTGTTCATAGCGGCACTGAGGTGCCGCGCTACAAAATGATCCCGACAAATCCCTCTTTATCCGTCCAACTCGCCGGGGAGGATGACCCCGCTGTTATACAGCACGATATAGAGCGAATCCAACCCTACGGCCACCCGCAGAATGGTGCGGGCGGTGGCGGGGGTGATCATACCGGTGGCGAACAGATCGGCCCGTTCCAGCGCCTTTTGGGGCAGCTTTTCCAGATGGACGGAGGCCCGCAGCGCCAGCCGCGCGTCCGCAGGGGTAATACCGCCGTCGCCGTCAAGGTCGCCGTAGCCCAGCGACCGGGCGTACTCCTCCCGCTCCGCCTGCCGCCGCGCCTCCAGCTCCTCAAAGGTGATCCATTTGGCGTAGAGGATCAGGTCGCCGATGGTGTTTTCCGGGATAAAGGCCAGCTTCTTGCCGGAAAAGTCCTTCGACAGGTACCACCCGTCGAAGGCGTAGCCCCCCACGGGGGATTTGATATCATGCAGCGTTTCGCTTTCGCCCACCGTGTGAGAGGTGGGGTTGCTGCCGTTATCCGCCCGGCCGAAGCTGTAGCTGAAAGCGGGGGTGTCCACGGTGGAGAGAACGTAGTTAAGCGCATAGGGGCGCGCGTCC
>CAMVNL010000369.1 GCA_947168785.1 uncultured Clostridia bacterium
GCCATGTCCGTCGCGCCATACAGCGGCGGCTACCCCACCGGCTACGGCGACCACTACCCCAACAGCTTTGCCCATCCCGCCCATTTTGAAGGCGGCAAAGGGCTGATCGGCTTTGCTCACCTGCAGCAGAGCGGCACAGGCGCCATCGGCTATTACTACAATTACGCCGTCGTCACGCCCCGCTACGTGGATTCTCCCTTCCGACGAATCCCTGATGACGAACAGGCGCAGCCGGGATATTACGCCTGCCGCCTTGAGGATATCTTCTGCGAACTGACGGCGGACAGCCGCACAGCACTCCACCGGTATACCTTCGGGCGCGACGGTGGAATGCTGCGAATTGATTTCACCAACAACAGCCTCAATATCAACGGCGAACACCGGCGGGAGGTCCATGACCTTCACGTGTCGCTGACCTCTGAAAATACCGCCGTCGCCGACGCCGTGATCGAAGGCGTCAACGTTTATTTTGCGGTGAAATGCAGCGAACCCCTGACGAACGTCGGCGAAGGAAAGCTTTTGGCCACGCTTTCCGGAAGAAGCGTCTCGCTCTCCGTCTCGATCTCCCTGCGCAGTACGGAAAACGCCGTTATGAATATTGAGAAAGCCGCCTCTTTTGACGAGATAAAGGCTGAGACCTACGCAGTCTGGAACAAAGAGCTGTCCCGCATCCGTATTACCGCGGACGAGCGGACGAAGCGCATCTTCTATTCCAACCTGTATCACTCCTTCGTCAAGCCCGCCGACTGGTCCGGCGAGAGCTTTATCTATCCCGGCGACGGGCCCTTCCTGACGGACTTCGCCACCCTTTGGGATATGTATAAGACAGCGTTCCCGCTGCTGCTGCTCGTCAACCGGGAGATCGGGGAAAAGACCGTGGAAACGCTGTTGCAAACCGGCGAAGCGCTGGGGCGGCTCCCCAACTGCACCGGCATCTGCGATATGTATCAGCAGCCCTCCGATCAGGCGAAAATGCTCAGCGACTATATCCTGCTGACAGCCTATCACTACGGCGTTCCCGTGGACGTCAGACGGATGCTGAAAGTGATCCGGGACGACGTGTTCTCACCGGAGAAGACGGAGTTTACCGTCAATCACCGCTGCCGGTCCCATTCCTGGTTTCTGGACATGACGGAAGGCTGCGCCCTGGCGGCGAAACTGGCGCGGGAGGTTGGCGACACCGCTGTCGCCGAGGAGCTGGAGCCGCTGGCCGCCCTCTGGCCCACCGTCTACGACCGTGAGACCGGTCTGCTCAAAACCGACTGCAGCTATTATGAGGGCACGGTGTGGAACTACTCCTTCCGTCAGATGGCGGATATGGAGGGACGCATGGAGCTGGCGGGCGGCAAGGACCGTTTCGTGGCGCTGCTGGACCGCTTCTTCGGCTACGGACAGCCTGACGTGACGCTGCCGACCGACCCCTTTGACGGAGCCGTTGTAACCGAAAACATGAAGCTGGGCCGGTTCGAGGGCTTTAACAACGAATCGGACACCGAAGCGCCGTTTTCTTACATCTACGCCGGGCGGCACGACCGCACCTGTGAGATCGTCCGGGCCGGTATGCGGCACCTGTTCACCGAGGGACGCGGCGGCATTCCCGGCAACAACGATTCCGGGGCACTGTCCTCTTACTACGTGTTCGCCGCGCTGGGTCTCTTCCCCGTGGCGGGGCAGAACCTGTTCCTGATTGGCTCCCCCTTCGTGGACGAGGCCGAGGTCTCCCTTGCTGGAGGCGGGACGCTGCGGATCAAAGTCAACGGGAACGCCCCCGAAAACATCTACGTAAAATCCGTCACCTTCAATGGCCTTCCGGCGGTGGATTACAGGGTCCCTGCCAACGAGCTGGTCAAAGGCGGCGAACTGATATTTGAAATGACCGACAGGAGGTAATCCATATGGCTCAATTGAAAATGTACTGTCTCCCGGGGACGCCCGTCAATGAGGTGCCGCTGCCGGAGGGGTACTCCGTTTCCAATTATCAAACCGAGGCCGACAAGCTGGCCTGGGTGGAATGCTGCAAAAACGGGCTGGTGGGCGACGACGCCGACGAACACAGCTTTGACGACAGCATCACAAGCAACGAGAACATCAACCTGGAGGAGGACGTGTTTTTCCTCGACCACAACGGCGAGCACATCGGCACTGTGACCGCCTTCGTCATCAAAGACCGCAACGTGGGCGATATGCACATGGTGGGCATCCGCACGGATTACCGCGGCAAGGGCCTCGCCAAATACCTGAACTTTATCACCCTGAAGCATCTGTTCCCCAAGGATGTGAACTATATCGTCCTCACTACGGACGAGTGGAGAAAGGGCGCGGTGAAGAGCTATCTGAACGGCGGCTTCCTCCCCGTGGAATACGATACGGGCATGGAGGAGCGCTGGGCCGCGGTGCTGGAGGAATACGGTATCGACAGTGTCCAGATGCTGAACGAAGACGCCACGCCGTATAAGACGATTTACCGTTCCGGCTTAAGAAAAAAATAAAAGTTTTCGGTCCAGCCTTTTTCAAAAGGCTGGAGAGGTCTCGGGGCGGAGCCCTGAGGCGTCCGCCGCAGCGAACGAAATCCCTACGCTTCCAAAGCGCAGGAGTTTGTTAAGGAACCCTCGCCGGGGGTTCCTTAAGCGCGAAGCGCATATTCCCACATGATAAAGAGATGCAAGAAAGGAAGATATCATTATGACTACTCCCGTCATGGGCATTCAGCTTTACACACTGAGAGACCACATTCAGAACAAACAGGATTTTGACGCCACGCTTTCGAGGCTTTCCGCCATGGGCGTGGATACGGTGCAGATCTCCGGCATCGGCGATATCCCCGCCGAAGACCAGAAGGAAGTGCTGGACAAAAACCACATGAAGGTCTGTATCACCCACAAGGGGCTGGACCGGATGGAAAAAGACCTCCCCGGGCTGATCCGGGAGCACAAGATCATCGGCTGCGACGCGCTGGGACTGGGCGCCATGCCCGGAGACGCGAGAAACAGCGAAAAGGCCCTCCGCGATTTCATCAAAAAAACCGCGAAGATCGGCAAGATTCTCCGGGAGAACGGCATGACATTCAATT
>CAMVNL010000370.1 GCA_947168785.1 uncultured Clostridia bacterium
CGTCAGCGTATCGGATATGAATACTATGGCTGAGATCGAAGAGCTTGTCCGGGCCGTCCGGGAGATCGCGGGGTCTGTCGGGGCGGCTGCGGGGCATGCAGCCGACGCGGCGAATGACGTGACGGACGACGCTGCAAATACGGCAGATTTACACGTGAAGGGAGGGCGCCTATGAAGATAGTTGAGATTATCCCTTCCCGCGAAAACTGCGTGGAAGCGGGCTGGTACGCCTATGACTATTTGCTGGACAAGCCGGTCGACAAGCAGCTGGTTGACGCGCTGCGACCGCTTGGCAGCATGACCTACCTCGGGATGCTGCGCAAGCCGTTTTTCAAGATCGACACGGCTGAGTATTCAATCAAAGGACTTGAAGGGGACAGCTATTTCCGGATCGCGGTAGACGACCAGAGACGCGAGTCCCTGGATAAGGTCAACGCGTTCCTGGAGACGCTGGAATGACTATCGAAAGGCTGCTGAACGACTGTTGGAAGACCAAGGTATTCAGGCAGACCTTTCTGCAACCGTTTTCGCTGGCAGAATGATTCGGCGAAAGCGTTCGTTTTTCGACTTTGGATCTGGGATGAAAGGCGAGTTTCAGAGGGCCGGCGGTATATTTTTAAAAAACACAAAAACGTACCGCTGGTTTACTGCTATAGACTCCACTGCTGGCGGTATGAATCTCGATTTTTAAAAAATATACCGCCGGTTTTTATAGAACAGATGCAGTTTTCGAACGGTTTCCGTCTTGAAAAGCAAAAAAAGCCGCCACTCTATCGAGAAAGATGGCGACGCCGGCGGTACAAAACGCACTTTTTTAAAAATATACCGCCGGTCACTCAAAAAACCGGCGGTACAAAACACGGATTCTGCAAAATATACCGCCCGCTGCCTTCAAAAACAAACTATAAATCAACCGGCAGCTTCCGGCAACCGACTTCGGACAGGGTGTTCCCGCCAGCCGGGAGTTGCGCCGGCAGTTTTTTTGTCGGGCTATTATGCGCTATAGGACAGAACTAACAGCAGATCTGGCGAAGAACTTTACAGCGCGGCCTTGATCTTGGCGATCAGCTCGTCGTACTCCGCGTCGGAGAGGAGCGTTTTGCCGGGGTTCATTTCGAAGACGGTGCCCCACTCAAACTGATCTTTGTACTTGGGGACCATATGGACGTGGAAGTGGCCGCCCTTGTCGTTGTACATGCCGTAGTTGACCTTGTCGGGATGGAAAACCTTCTGCAGAGCCGCGGATACATGCGCGACGTCGCCGAAGAAAGCGGTCCGCTCTTCATCGGTCATATCGACGATATCGTTCAGGTGGCGCTTGGTCGCGACGATGACGCGGCCGGGATGGCTCTGTTCCTTAAAAAGATAGAGGATGCCTGCCTCCAGTTCGCAGATCTTAATACCAAACTGAGCGAGCAGCTCGCCCTCCATACAATAAGCACAATTCGGATCTTTCATATTCAACATGTCCTTTCTCCGCTGCGCGGTTAAGATGAATTCATTGTACCCGATACAGCGCAATTTGTCAAAATGATTTTTCGGCGGGATTGCCCTGAATCTATGGACAGTCACGGCGATTTCATGTTATAATACGGCAACATGGGGCTTTATGGCCCGTGCAACTATCCAGATCAGCCAAGGAGGGAACCATATGCGCAAAAGCATGGATGAGACATTCGGATCGATGGTTTTCAATGACGCTGTCATGCAGAACCGTCTCCCAAAGAATGTGTACCATGCCCTGAAGAGGACGATGGAGCTGGGAAAAGGCCTGGATCCGTCGATTGCCGATACCATCGCGGCCGCGATGAAGGACTGGGCGGTAGAGAAGGGCGTGACACATTATACGCATTGGTTCCAGCCGATGACGGGCGTAACCGCGGAGAAACACGACAGCTTTATCTCGCCGGCCGGTCAGGGCAAGGTCCTGATGGAATTCTCCGGCAAAGAGCTGATCAAGGGCGAATCCGACGCGTCGAGCTTCCCGTCCGGCGGCCTGCGCGCGACGTTTGAGGCGCGCGGCTATACGGCCTGGGATCCGAGCTCCTATGCGTTTATCAAGGACGGAGTCCTCTGCATTCCGACTGTTTTCTACTCCTATAACGGCGAAGCGCTTGATAAAAAAGGCCCGCTGCTGGCGTCGGCCGAGACACTCAACCGCCAGACCATGCGGATCCTGAAACTTTTCAACACGCAGGCCAGCCACGCGGATGCGATGGTCGGCCCCGAGCAGGAGTATTTCCTGGTGGACAAAGAGCTCTACGATCAGAGAGAAGACCTGCGCTTCTGCGGACGGACGCTTTTCGGCGCGAAACCGCCTAAGGGACAAGAGCTGGACGATCATTACTACGGCGCGATCGCGCCTAAGATCGCCGGTTTCATGGCCGAGCTGAACGAAGAGCTGTGGAAGCTTGGCGTTCTGGCCAAGACGGAGCACAACGAAGTCGCTCCGGCGCAGCATGAGCTTGCTCCGGTCTATACAAACGTCATCGCGGCGACGGATCAGAACCAGCTGACGATGGAAACCATGCAGAAGGTCGCGCTCCGGCACGGCCTGGTCTGCCTGCTCGCGGAGAAGCCTTTTGACTATGTCAACGGCAGCGGCAAGCACGATAACTGGTCGATTTCCACGGATACGGGCCTGAATCTGTTCGATCCGGGCGATTCGCCGATCGAGAACGCGCAGTTCCTGCTGTTTATGACGGCGGTGGTCGCGGCGGTCGACGAATACCAGGAGCTGCTGCGCATGTCGGTCGCGAGCGCCGGCAACGATCACCGTCTGGGCGTCAGCGAAGCGCCTCCGGCGATCATCAGCATCTATCTGGGGACAGAACTCGAGGAGATCGTGACGTCGATTATCACTGGAGCGGTCTACGACCCGCGCACGAAGGAAGAGATGAAGGTCGGCGTGCATATCCTGCCGCGTTTCGCGAAGGATACAACGGACCGCAACCGTACGTCGCCGGTCGCTTTCACCGGCAATAAGTTCGAGTTCCGTATGCCGGGCGCTCCCCAGTCGATTTCCGAGCCCAATATCGTGCTGAACACTTCGGTTGCCGAGATCCT
>CAMVNL010000371.1 GCA_947168785.1 uncultured Clostridia bacterium
CTTGCGACGTTTATACGGCGCATAAATAATTCACGATTAAATTGGTGGAGCAGTATAACGGAGTTTGGATTACTGATAGCTTTCTCCCTCGCAATGAGCGTCTCATTAGTCCGGAAAAAACTTCAAAAAAGATGTTTGTGCAAAAAGCGGCACTGAGGTGCCGCGCTACCCGATAACTGCTCGCCAACCTTACAATTTGCCTCGCTCTGATTCAAATCCCACAACAATCCGTGCTGATTCAAAAAAACACCCCCGGGTGATCGCTCAGGATCATCCGGGGAGTTGTGTTTCTGTCTGAAGCCGGCGGGCGAAAACCCTTTATTCCCCTTCCGCCGGGAAGGTGGCAATCAGCCCCACGGAATACCGCAGCACGAGGCGCGCGTCGGCGGGCATGATCTCCCCGTCGCCGTCCACGTCCGCCACGATGCGCATGATCCTGGTGGGCGTTTCCAGCTGGACGGAGTAGCGCAGCACGGTGCGCGCGTCTGCCGGTGTGACGGCGCCGTCCATATCCGTATCGCCGAGGATGTAATCGCCGGGAGACGTGCCGCCGTTATCGGAGTAGGGCAGGATAACCTTTCTGGATTTGGAATAGGTCATAAACTGCGGATAGTCCGACGTCTCCCACACGTTACGCTGGGCGGAGGAGGTGATCATCCAGGCGATGAACTCCGCCGTGGTGGCGTATTGGAAATCCAAGTGCTTGAGGCCCTTGATAAACCAGGTGTTTTCCGGCAGGGCGCAGTTGTTGGCTTCAATGACGTTGTCGGGGGAACGGTGGCTGTGGGAGGCGTTCATGCAGTTGTTCTTCACCGGCCACGTTTTGTCGCAATCCAGCGTGATGGCGCCGACGGAGGCGTATTTGGTGGATTCGATGCCGTCTGACAGATCGTCGATGCTGACGGTGCAGGGCAGAATCTGCCGCGCGTAGTTGGCCACCACGTACATTCTCACGCCGTCGGCCTGGGCCAGCTTCAGGGTTTCCGCCGTCTTTTTGACCACGTCGCGGGTGGCCACCAGCCGCTGGGCGAAATCGTAATCGACGATCTCATCGCCGTACAAAAAGGCCACCGCGTCGGCGAAATCCTCTTCGGGGATCAGCGCCCACAGGCCGGGCATGGTGCGGATATAGTCCTTAAGGCCCTGCGCGTAGACGGCGTCCCCCGCCAGCAGCACGAAATTGTTGTAGGTCTTGGCCAGCTTATCCATGCTGCCCTCGCTGCGAAGGATCTCCAGCAGAAGCTGTTTGGCCAGCGCGCCGAGGATCTGCCCGCCGAGGTCGGAGCCGAGCAGGCTTTGGGTCAGCGAATAGAGGAAGTTGCTGGGGTCGTCGTTCAAATAGCGCAGCAGCGCCTTGCCGCGCTCCTCGCCGGAAATGGTCTGGAAATTGCCCACGATGCTGCTGTTATCAGCCGCTTTTTTCGCCAGCTTGCCCTTCATGATATCGCCGATCAGGGCGTTGCCCAGCAGGGGCGCATTGAGCATGGCGCAGGCGTGCACGCTTTCGGCGGCGTGCGCGCGGTAATTGCAGAGGTAGGCATTGGCGATCACGCCGCCGTAGCCCGCGCCGATCAGCGAAACCTTAGACGCGCCGCATTCCGCTTTGACGCGGTCGATATACGCCTGCAGCAGCACGGCGTTATCCGTGGGGGCCAGCCGCCAGTCGTAAAGGAAGACGTAGAAATGGTTTTTATCGACCTCGGAGGCCAGCGCCTTGGTGATGGCGTTGATCACAGGGGTGTTGATCGCGTCCCCGGGGTATTGCGCCAGGGATCGATCGTATTTCAGCACGCCGACCGCCGGGTTCTTTGACAGCCCCTTGGCATTGCAGGCAATGGGGGCAAAGATCGTGTTGATCCCGGCGGTGATCTCCGGCAGCGCGCTGGCCGCGCCCCTGTCAGACGACAGCACGAGGGACGTCAGCATTCTGAGGCAGACGTTTCTGAAGTCGTCGGACTGCCGCGAAAACACCAGCTCCGGATTCGGCGATTGGGGGTTTTCATACAATTCAATATCCGACATATCCGCGATATAGACGACCGGCGTGACGCCGACCGTCAGGGCAGCGGCCGACAGCGGCAGCTGCGCCAGCAGCAAGGCGCACAGCAGCAGCGCGATAACGCCCTTCCAATTCCGTTTCATTTCGGTTCCTCCGACAAACGATAATTCAATAAAAAACAATATGATTGGTTTTATTATACATGAAGACAGCGGCGATTTCAAGCGTTTTCATCAGGACGGCGCGATTTTTTCTTTCCAACAAAAAAGGATCGTTCCAGCAGAAGAAGCTTTTGGTGTTGACTTCCCCCGGCAGGGGCATTATAATACTACTGCGTTGACCAATGCTACCAGTATCAATGAAAGTTGGAGTATCTTGAAAACGAAAAAGAATGCATCGCCGCAAGCCCTTGCGGCTTTTTCTTCCTACGCTCTGCTGCTGTTTTTATTTGCCTATCCGTTTTTTTTGCCGGATCATTACTTTAAGATGACCCTCGGCAAGACCCTGTTTTTCTATTTCTCCGTTCTCATCTATGCGGTCGGCTGCCTGCTGATTTCCGCCTCGACGGTCCGTCAAAAGCCTTCGCTCAGGCCCCGCGGCCATACGGACCTGTACTTCGCGGCATTCCTGCTGACGGCGGTGATCAGCTGCGTCGCGTCCGACTACCGCGCCGACGCGTTTTCCGGGCAGGACGGGCGCTATATGGGCCTGCTGACGTTTCTTTTCATCGGCGGCGCGTTCCTGTTCATCTCCCGCTGCGGGCAGATCACAAAGCCCGTCGCCTATATCTTCGGGGCGTCCATGATCATCATGAGCGTCGTCTCCCTGCTGCAGTTCCGGGGCTTCGACCCCCTTTCTCTCTATAAAGGGACGCAGCAGACGGTGCGGATCAATTTCATGTCCCTCGTCGGCAACAAGGACGTCTATTATTCCTATCTGGCCCTGACGGTCCCCTTCGCCATGTACCTCGCCTGTACCGCGGCGGAAATGAAAGAACAGCTCTTCTGGCTGGCGGCGGCGTTTTTCGGTTTCGGCGGGGCCCTCGCCTGCAATTCAGA
>CAMVNL010000372.1 GCA_947168785.1 uncultured Clostridia bacterium
ACGGACCGGCGCAGCGCCAGCCGCGCGTCGGCGGAGGTGATCTTCCCGTCGTTATCAACGTCCCCTGGGAGATAAGTCTCCCCGTCCGGCGTCAGGTGCCGGATGAAGCCGCAGACGGTGCAGACCACGTCCTTCTCCGTGGCGTAAACGTGGGGGCATTCCGTTATTTTGACGTAATTATAGGCGGTCAGCGGTGTGGTTTTATCCCAAAAGCCTCTGCTCTCTTCCGATTTGCCGTTGGCTACGACCACCGCCGTTCCGTTTTTATGATAAAAAGTGATATCGCCGCTGACAGCGTTCTCCGGTCCTGTGGCGTCAAAGGCGCTTTCCGTCACGTCCGTCCTGCCCGCGATCACGGCCTCGTTGGTGTCCGCCGTGGCGATGAAGGTGCTGTTTTTCAGGGTGAAGTCGCGCAGCGCCGCCACTGCGCTGGCTCTGACGTTTTCATCCTTGTCGGCGGTGATCGCCACCGTGCTGTTGTCCAGCGCGACGCTTCCGGCGGTGGAGGCGATCCCCACGTGACCGGCTTGAATGCCCACCTTGCTGTCTCTGATCTCAATGAGAGCGTCGTCCGCCGTGGCGGTGATACCGTTGTGGGTGGAATACAGCAGAAGCTCGCAGTCTTCAACGGTCACGCCGTCGGGGCAGAGGATCGTATTATCCAGCTTCGCCGTTGTGCTGAGGATCGTCAGCTTGCCGCCTTTGATCTTCGCCCTGCCGTTGATCACACAGATGGAGGCGCTGTAATCCGTATAGACGTTTTCCAGCGCGATGGCGTTTTCGCCGTTGAAGATCAGCTCAAGATCCATATCCCGCGCCAGCACGCCGAAGGAATAGTGCTTATATACCTGCGCGAAGGTGGTGATTTTCATGCCGTTGAAGGTCAGCGTTTTCGCGTCAGGGTCAAAGGAGACAAGGCCGTTGCCGAAGACGTCGGCGTGGTTTTCCTCATTGACCCGCACGCCGCCGACCCACACGTCGTAGGCCTGGGGGATCGTGAACAGTCCCGCCAGCTCCATGTGGCTGCCGCCTGTTTTGCCGGCAAGAACCGCCTCTCCCGTTTCGGTGTTTACCAGATAAAAGCCGGATTTGCCGGTCTGACCGTTGAAATAGGCCCAGAACAGCTCGCCGGTGCTGCGGTCAAAGGCCATGGACTGCGCCCCGTCGGGCACCAGCCCCGTAAAGCCGACCTTTTGCGCCCTGCCGTCCTGCATGCTGATGCGGTAGAGAAAACCTGCCAGGTCGATCCCGTAGCATTCGCCCGTCCGGTTGAAGGCCAGCGTCAGCAGCTCCGCGTCGGTGCCGGAAACGGAGAGCGCCCTTTCGGTGTAGCCGGTTCGCAGATCGACGGAAAACAGCGCCCGCTCCATGTTGAAGGTGCCCAGGCCGTACATCTTGTCCGTCACATAGTCGTAGGACATATCGCCGAAGGAAAACCGGAAGCTGTCTCCGATGTATTCCGGCGCGCTGAGGGTGGCGCCGTCCAGCGAAACGCGCCACAGCCGGAAGGGCATGGTGGAGGTCACGCCGTAGATATAGCCGTTGTAGTATTCCGCCGCGCCGGTGCCTTCCACGCCCACGCCGATCTGCGCCGGTTTTGTCACGTCGTCGGAGGTGAATCCGATCCAGCGGTTGGCAAATCTGGCGGAGGCATCATAGATGGGCAGCGCGTACCAGATTTTTTCGGATTTGAACTGTTTTTCAATGCGCACGTAGGCGTTGTTGACGTAGTCCGCTTCCTGCGGCTTCTCAATGAATTGCCCCGGGGCTTCCTTCCCCGCGTAGACCACCGGCGCGTAGCTGGTGTATTTCGGCGATTTGCGCATGGCGTGGCCGTTTATGCCGTTTGCGGTCGCGGTGATCAGCGATGTTCCCGCCACGGTAAAGGTATCCGCGTAAATGCCGCAGGAGGAGGCCGCCTGCCCGGCGGTCGCTGTCACGGTCCCGCCGGAGAGCGCCACGGTTTTGGCGGTGACGGCGTAACTGAGGCTGCCGGCCGCGCCGGAGGCGTCCGCGCTGTCTGCGATCAGCTCGCCCCGGCGTACGGCGACGGAGGTCTTGGCGTAGAGCCCGTAGCACTTGTCCGCCCCTGTTCCGCTGAGGGCGCTCAGCTTGCCGCCCCGTACGGTGACGCCTTCATTGGAGCTGAGAACGTAAACGCCGATGCTGAAACCGGCGCTGTCGCCGCCGACTCCCTTTACAGAGGAGGAGTCGTCCATATCCATGGCGCCGCCGCAGCGCACGCCGTAGCTGACCGAGGCAGGGTTCGTCTTATCGCTGCCGCCTTCGCCGGACAGCACCGATCCTTCTGTGACGGAGATCTTCCCGTTGGCGGAAAGGCCCATCATCGCGGCGGCTTTGCCGCTGACCGCGCTGACGGAGGCCATCTCCGAAAGGGAGCAGTCGCCGCTGACGGTGCTGGCGACAAAAACGCCCGCGCTGCTGTCAGCCGCGTCGCCGCTCTTGAACTGGACGGCCGCGCCGGCGATCTTCAGAGCGCCGGTTCGCACGTAGACGCCGAACGCGTCCTTTTCCGCTTTGCCGGACGCCACCGTCAGCGAGCCGCCTCCTTCGACTGTCAGCCCTTTTGCGGCGTAAATGCCGTAGGCGTGTTCCGTCAGCTCATGGGTGAGGCCGCCCACCGTGGAATTGCTGCCGTCCTTCAGGCGCAGCGTCAGCTCGTTTTCCGCGTACAGATAGGCGTCGCCATATCGTCCGTCGCCGATCTGCGCGCCGTTCAGCGTCAGCGTGGCGCTGTCCTTATCGTAGGCGGCGGTTCCGTCGCCGAAAATATCATAGCTGTTATAGTTATCCACCTGACGGCCGCCTACCCACAGCCCGTAGGCGATCACCGGACGGACGAAATAAAGGCTTTTCGCGTCTGCGGTTGCCTCTCCGTCGGAAAGCAGAAAGCGCATCCCGTCCTCGTAATCCACAGAAACCGCCTGATCGCATCCGTGTTCCGTCGCGTTGACGAAGGCGGCGCCGGTCACGCGGAAATCCTCTTTTATATCCGCCTTGCCATAGGGGGCGAACACCGCGTACTGCCCGCC
>CAMVNL010000373.1 GCA_947168785.1 uncultured Clostridia bacterium
TAGTGCCGCTTGTGATTTAAACAACATTCTTTTGTTATTACTTCGGCAATTAAATAATTTGAATGATAAACGACGGTTTTATGATTGCCGAAGTAATATTTCGCCATGTTTTTTGCCGTAAAACGGCAAAAAACGGCGTTATGATCGTTTTATTAATGCGGCAGCACAACCTTTCTTATTTCCAACTATTTAATTGCCGCATTAATAACTGATAAATTAGGTAATGTCTGAAAAACGATTCAGCGGATTTTTGAGATTGCTGAATGTAGCTTTGGCAAATAGCGGCACTGAGGTGCCGCGCTACCGCATGGAAAAATGCCCGCATACATTCTGATTGTCTTATCTTACAATTTACCGTGATGGACTTTTTGGTCAACTGAATAAAAATCAGGGATCCCAGAACGGCATGTTCCGGGATCCCTGATTGCTGACGGTTGTCGATTTGACGGCGCCGTCGGTTTGTTTTTTTGTTGCATCAGTTCTGATAGGCGATGGACAGGATCGTATTCTTTACGTCGTCAATGGGGATGAAGAAGCACAGGCCCTCGATCTCCGCGGATGCGAATTTCGCGCTGGCAATGCCGATCACTTCTCCGTCCATGTTATAGACCGGCCCGCCGGAATTGCCGGAATTGATGGCGGCGTTGGTCTGGAACATATTGATCGTCGGCCCGGCGGAGGTCTGTATCTTTCTGTTGGTGTAGCTGATCAGACCGTCTGTAAAGGTATAGGACAGGTCGCCGAGGGCGTTGCCGATCACCATGATATCGTCGCCCACGGTCATCGCGGAGGAGGACCCCAGCGTGACGGGTGTGCTTTCGGCGTCGATCTTCAGCACGGCCACATCGTTGTTTTCATCATAGCCCGCCAGCACGGCCGAATATTCCGAGCCGTCGTAGGTGGTGACCCACAGATCCTGATTCTCTTTGACCACGTGGTAGTTGGTGACGACGTAACCGTCGTGGCTGATGAAAAAGCCGGAGCCGCTGGAGGCGTAGTTCCGCGTGAAAGAGGTGCCGAAAAGGCCTCTGATCACTACGGCGTATTCCGACCGGATATTGACCACGCTGTTGCCGGCTTCATAATAGATATCGCTCTTGGATTTGGTGGTGACGGGCGGCTCCGTCGTGGTTTCCGGCGGGGCGGTCTCGGGCTCCGTCGTGGTCTCCGGCGGCGGCACGATGGAGGGCGCTTCCGTTACGTAAATGACCTCCTGCGTCGGCTCGGCGGAGGCGCTTCTCACCCGGTCCGGCATCAGGTTGAAGATAAACAGAGACGTTGCCGCGCCCGTAATGCCGCTGATGACGGCGCACAGCAGAATCAGCACCGCCGCAAAGATGATTTTTCCCTTCCGGAATTCGCCTTTCACGCTTTGTCACCGCCTCTCATTCAGTCGTTGAAAAGAATTGACCGGGTTACAGGATCTTATACATGGTCGCGGCGTTTTCCTTGGTGGCGTATTCGGATACCGTCACCACCTGCGCCTTCGTCACGTTGGCACCCATCTGAATTTCGATCACGTCGCCTTCCTTGATTTCGTAGGAGGCCCGCGCGATCTTTCCGTTGACGGTCACGTGTTTTGCGTCGCACAGCTCGTTGGCGACGGTGCGGCGCTTGACCAGCCGCGATACCTTCAGATATTTATCAAGTCTCATTGGTCGTTGCTTCTCCTTTTCTGACGTCAAACCAGAACCTGACGCCGTCTTCCATATTCTCCACGCCGTATTGCTCCCCGTGCAGCTTCTGAATGGAAGCCACGATGGCAAGTCCCAGGCCGAAGCGCCCCTGTGACCGGGACAGGGACTTGTCCGCCCGGTAGAAGGAGGTCCAGATCTTTTCAATATCCTTGTTGGCGATCTGCGCGCCGGTGTTGAAAATATAGACCCTGTAACGGCCGTCCAGCTCCTGAGCGGACGCCTCGATCCGCCGTTCGCCTTCCACGTGGGACAGGGCGTTTGACAGATAGTTGTTGACGACCGAAGCAAGCACCACGCTGTCTCCGTTGCCCCACAGATCCTGCGGGATAAGGTTGCGGACCGTGACCTGCTTTTCCTCCAGAATGCCCTCGTTCCGGTCAAACCAGTCCTGCACCAGCTCGTACAGCGAGAACATCTCCCGCATCGGCTCATAGGCGCCGGAATCATATTTCGTGATCTCAAGCAGCTTGAGGATCATGTTGTTCATGCGGGTGGCCTCTTCCATGATGGTGTCGCAGTAGGCGTCCGCGGTGGCGGTGTTGCCGGTCTGATAGAACATCTTCGCGCCCTCCGCATAGCCTTGAATGATGGCGATGGGCGTTTTCAGCTCGTGAGAAATGCCGGAGATAAAGGTCTGCCGCAGATTGTCGATGGTCCGCTCGTTCTCGATATCCTCCAGCAGCTTTTCATTCTTCTGCTTCAGATCGGTCAGCGCAGTATCAAGGGAATCGGAGAGCTGGTTGATACTGTCGGAGAGCTGCGTGATCTCCACCAGGTTGGTCTCCGGGCATTTTTCCGAGAAATCCAGCCGGGCCATCTTGTCGGTGGTGACGCACATCTGCTTGATGGGCCGGGTGAACCGGCGGATATACAGCATGATGATGACCAACGCCAGCACCATGGACAGCATGATGGCCACGAAGGAGACGATGAAGTAGAGCTTGCCGGTGATGCTCAGCTGGCTGACCTGCATGCAGATCTCGATCCTCTCGCCGCCCTCCAGATAGCCGTAGACGTCCAGGAACTGGATGTCCAGGTGGGTGCTGGTGTAGGTCCGCAGCAGAAAGCCCCGGTTGCCGGCGGAAATTTCGCCGTCCACCGTCTGATAGGAAAGCTTGTATTTCTCGTCCACCGTGGGCGCGCGGGACAGGTCGAGGGGCAGCGTGTCCGTCATGGCGGCGGTGGAGTAGATGAACCGGCCGTCCGCCGTGTAGATCTCGATGTTGGAGTCCAGCCGTTTTTCCGCCAGCCGCACAGTCTCGTCGAATTCATCGGTGCCGTAGGTGCCGTTGATGTCGTCGATGGCCAGCCACAGCCTTGTGCCCGGTGCGCG
>CAMVNL010000374.1 GCA_947168785.1 uncultured Clostridia bacterium
GCAGCAGCAGGGCGGCTATGGTTACGCGCAGCCTCCCTACGCAAACGGCGCGACCCCGCCGCAGGAGACGCAGGATTTCGGCGGCTTCCGGCAGCCGCAGGGGTTCAACGGTTACGCGCAGCCGCAGGCGGAAGAATCCGCCCCGCAGCCGTTTGAAGCCGCCCCGCCGCAGCAAAACGACGGCGGAAACGAACCGCCGCAGGCATAAAACGCACAAAATACGTCAGTTACGACACTGTAAAACGGGTCATAATAGCAATATATTATGATTCGTTTTACTTTTTCTCACTTAGGGGTTGTTTTTGTGCCGATTATGGTATAAAATACACAATAAGAGTATTCAAAAACCCTCTTTTCGGAAATTTTTTTGGAGGTTTTGCATGAAAAATTACCTTACCGAAACACAGGCAAAGGAATTGCTTGACAATAAACTGCTGCACTTCTTCGGCGTGACCGCCGAGAACGCCACCTACGACCACTATTACCGGGCCATCGCCATGATCCTGAATGACATTATGGCGCAGGCCAGAACCGACTTCAACAAGCGGGGCGAAAAGGCCGGGGCCAAGCGCGTCTATTACCTCTCCATGGAGTTCCTGATGGGGCGCTCCCTGAAAAACAACCTCTACAACCTCAATTTAACAAAGACCTTTGAAAAAGTCCTGAAAGGCTACGGCATCAGCCTTGAAAAGCTGTATGACTGCGAGCCGGACGCGGGTCTGGGCAACGGCGGCCTGGGCCGTCTTGCCGCCTGCTATCTGGACGGTCTCGCCACCCAGGGCTACCCCGCCAGAGGCTACACCATCCTCTATGAATACGGCATTTTCAAGCAGAAGCTGGTGGACGGCTGGCAGACGGAGCTGCCCGACTTCTGGCTGCCCGGGGGCGAGGTGTGGCTGACCAAGCGTGACGAGAGCGCCGTCAACGTGAATTTCGGCGGCCAGGTGCGGGACAGCTGGGACAACAATCACCACAACGTGGAGCTGATCGGCGCGGATACCGTCCGCGCGGTGCCCTACGATATGTTCGTGGCCGGCAAGGACGGCAAAGGCGTCAGCGTGCTGCGCATGTGGTCCGCGGAGGCCCCCGGCATGGATATGGCCCTGTTCAACGAGGGCCAGTACCTGAAGGCCATCGAGCGGGACGCCATGGCCAGCACCATCAGCAAGGTGCTCTACCCCGCCGACAACCACCCGGAGGGCAAGAGCCTGCGGCTGCGCCAGCAGTATTTCCTGGTCTCCGCCTCCGTGCAGGATTTCATCCGCCACCACCTGAACCAGTACGGCACGCTGGATAACCTCTCTGAAAAGATCTCCGTGCAGATCAACGACACCCATCCCACCCTCGCCATCCCCGAGCTGATGCGCATTCTGCTGGACGAGTGCGGCTACGGCTGGGACGACGCCTGGCAGATGGTGACCTCCATCATGGCCTACACCAACCACACCGTGATGAAAGAGGCGCTGGAGCAGTGGAGCGAGAGCCTTGTCAGCGGCCTGATGCCCCGCATCTATCAGATCATCAAAGAGATCGACAACCGCTTCCGCGCCTACGTGTGGGAGTGCACCCACGACGCGGACTACGTGGAGCGCACCGCCATCATCTCCGGCGGCGCGGTCCGGATGGCAAACCTCTGCGTGGCCGCCTGCCACAGCGTCAACGGCGTTTCCGCCCTGCACTCACAGATCCTCAAGGACACCGTCTTCAAGGATTTCTATACCCTCACCCCGGCCAAGTTCACCAACGTGACCAACGGCATCGCCCACCGCAGATGGCTCTGCCAGGCCAACCCCGACCTGACCGCCTTCCTGACCAAGACCATCGGCAGCGGCTTTATTCTTGACGCCGACGAGCTCTCCAAGCTGACGGCCTTCGCCGACGACGCCGCCGTGCTGGAAAAGCTGGGCGCCATCAAGAAGAAGAACAAGGAGAACTTCGTCGCCTACGTGAAAGAAAACATCGGCGTGGCGCTGGATACAGACTCCGTCTTCGACGTGCAGGTCAAGCGCCTGCATGAATATAAGCGCCAGGAGCTCAACGCCCTGAACATCCTCACCCGCTATCTGGAGATCAAAGAGAACCCGAACGGCAGCTACGTGCCCCACACCTATATCTTCGGCGCGAAGGCGGCCCCCGGCTATTACGTGGCGAAGAAGATCATCAGCTTTATCACGTCCCTGGCCAACATGATCAACAACGACCCGCAGGTCAACAAATTCATGAAGGTGATCTTCGTGGAGAACTACTGCGTGACGCTGGCGGAAAAGCTGATGCCCGCCGCCGATATCAGCGAGCAGATCTCCCTGGCCGGCACCGAGGCCAGCGGTACCGGCAACATGAAGCTGATGATCAACGGCGCGATTACCCTTGGCACCATGGACGGCGCCAACGTGGAGATCTTCGACGCCGTTGGCAAGGACAACATCATCATCTTCGGCATGAGCACCCCCGAGGTGGAGGCCCTGAAGCGCAGCGGCTATTTCCCGGGCAATTACTATCAGAACAACCCGGATATCCGCCGGACGCTGGACTGGCTCAACAGCCACACGGTGGACGGCAAGTCCTTCCCGGAGATCGGCGAGACCATCAAGCACCACGACCCCTATATGGTGCTGGCGGACTACGCGGATTACCGTCTTGCCCAGCACAGGGCGGAGGAGCTGTTCTGCGACAAGCCCGCCTTCAACCGCATGTCGCTGTATAACATCGCCGGCGCCGGCCGCTTCTCCGCCGACCGCGCCATCAACGACTACGCCCGCGACATCTGGCACACCGTTAAGGCGAAATAAGAGCGAAGTAATCCCGTAGCGCGGCACCTCAGTGCCGCTCCCGGCGAATGTAGCTTTTCGGTTCTTTCTGCCTTTGCGTTTGTGAATACAACAGATCCGCCGTCATCAGACGTTTTCTTTATTAATGCGGCAATTAAATATTTCCGAAAAGGAACGTAATCTGCCGCATTAATAAAATAATCATAACGCCGTTTTTTGCCGTAACACGGCAAAAAACATGGCGGATCATTACT
>CAMVNL010000375.1 GCA_947168785.1 uncultured Clostridia bacterium
GTCGCCAGTCTCACGTTTTTATCTCCCTCAAAGGTATTGATGGCTTTAATAAGACCTACCGTTCCGATGGAGATGAGCTCGTCATTGTCGGCGTTGGCGGTATAGTATTTTTTGATGATATGCGCCACAAGGCGAAGGTTATGTTCCACCAGTTGTTCCTTTGCTTTTTCATCGCCGGCTTTCAGCCGTTTCAACAGCTGTCTCTCCTGTTCAGACGGCAGGGGAGGGGGAAATAGATTTGTTTTTCCGATATGCAGCGCCGCAAACAGCAGATGTGTAAAGAGTTCTTCGATGATCATGTTTCACCTCATCACACAGGATTATTATAATTTATGATTTGATCGGTAATTTTATTGCAAAACAGATGAATAATTTGTTGAATCGGCAAGCTTTGTGTGTTATAATAAAGACATTATTAATTTCGATAGGGCGATGCTTCCTGTGAAGCTGAAACGGATATCTGCAACCATGGCGACAAAAAGCATTTTGAGAAGCGGACCGGTCGTCTGCGCCGTCGGCAATGCATATGAGATTCTGGTTCCCGTGAATTGCGACGTGTTGATGAGCGTGACGATCAACGGAAAAAGCTACTGCTATCATCAAAACGGCATACGGCGCTCCGACTGCGTCGTGCAGCGTTTTACCGTTCCCATGCGAGAACTGGATAAGGCGGGGGCGTATACGCTCGTATATCAGAAGGTCATTGACCGTCGCGCATATTCCTGTCTGAAGGGACGCGCCGTGTCGAAAACCTATTCCTTCCGTCCGTTGAAGCCGGATAGGGAAGTCTGCCTCTATGTGATGTCCGACTGCCATGGCATTCGCGGGGAGTCAGAGAATACGTGTTCTTTTTTCGGCGACAACCTCGACCTGCTGATCCTCAACGGCGACGTATCCTCCAGCTGTGAGACTGTGGAGGAGGCGCTTTTGCCGCTTGACATCGCCTATGCCGTTACCAAAGGAAGCGTTCCCTGCGTCATCACCCGCGGCAATCATGATCTGAGGGGTAATTTCGCCCAGCATCTGGATGAATTGATGCCGACGGCCGACGGCAAAACGTATTATGAGGTTTGCCTCGGTCCTTTATGGCTGCTGGTGCTGGATGGCGGAGAGGACAAGGACGATGCGCACAGAGAGTACGGAGGAACTGCCGCTTTTCACGCCATGCGGCAGGAGGAGACCGTTTTCCTTGAAAAGCTTTCCTCCGATCCCACGGCGGGCTTCAGAAATCCCGACGCCAGATATCGCTTCGTCGTCTCACACATTCCCATTCACTTCTGCTGCAGGGATGATCCGGATGATAATTACCCCTTCGATATCGAAAATGATATATATTCGGAGTGGGTGAAACACTTGAACGGATCCGTCCGTCCGCATTTGTATATAGCCGGGCATCTTCACCGGGAAGAGTTGTGGCCGGTTGACAGCGCTCAGAACGCCCGAGGCCTTCATTGCCCGACGCTGATTGCCGGAAAACCTGTTCGGCGCGGCGACCGTGATTGCCTCGGCGCGGCAATCAAGCTGACTTCCGACAGCGCGGAGATCTTCTTTACCGACAAGCGGCATTGTATAATCGAAAAAGATACTATCAAGCTAAAAGGGGAGAATGAAAAATGAAAAAAACTATCAGTCTGCTGCTGTGCCTTGCGATGCTCCTTTCATTCACAGCGATTGCCGGGGCTGAGGAAAAAACAACAAGACAGATCGACCCTGCCTATCCCACGATCATCGTCGCCGGATACAGCTCCTCGAGCCTGTATCTGAACACAAAGGACGGACGGCAAAAGGTCTGGGGCGTCAACTTAAACGATATCCTGCAGGCGTCGCTTCATAAAATTGCCCGTATCGGCTTCAGTCTCGGCGCGTTGACCCTCGGCAGGTCCCAGTACCTGGCGGATACCGTCGGTTCCACTGCGGTGGAGCTGTACGACGTATTGGCGTGCAATCCGGATGGATCCAGCGTCAACGACCTCTCCATCTTCTCCGATCAGGCGGCGCAGACGCAGTTTTCCTATCTCTACGATTCCGGCAACGGGGATCAAACCCATGAGGCGGAGATCATGGCTGATATCGCTCAGCTCTATCCGGATAACGGCTATGACCATATCTTTTGCTTTATGCATGATTTCCGTAAAAATATCGTCTTCGCCGCGGAATCGCTGGACCGGTATATCGACAACGTGCTGGAATTCACCGGCGCGGAAAAAGTTAACCTTTACGCAGTCAGTCACGGCGGCGAGATCTGCGCGGTTTATTTCAGCGAATACGGCCATAAAAACGTGGTCCATAACGCTGTTCTGACGGTTCCCGCCATCGGCGGCGCGGCGCTGGCCTATGACTTTATGAGTGAAAATATCAACTTCGACGAAAACGTGCTGTTCAATTTCATTCAGAACGGAATGATGCTGCAGGAGGATTATGACTGGCTGGTCAAGGCCGAGCAGCTGGGGTTCCTCGATCCCATCTGCAACAGGCTGGCGTCGAAGTGGGTCAAGCAGATCGTCGGGTATTGGGGCAGCTTATGGGATTTTATTCCGGCGGAGTATTACGACGAATTGAAGGAAACGTATCTTGATCCCGTTGAAAGCGCTGAACTGATCAAATACAGCGACTATTATCACTATGAAATTCTGCCTCATATGGCTGAAAAACTGGCGGAATGTGTAGAAAACGGCGCCAATATTTATCTGGTGGCCGGGTCAGATATCGCCAGCGTCACAGGACTTCAGGCGCAATCTGACGGTATCATCCCGCTGAACGCGGCGACTGGCGCCGTCTGCGCGCCGTTGGGTTCCCGCTTTGCCGACGGTTATACCGGTGAAAAGACCGTCTGCGATAACCCTTTGCATAATCACCTTTCACCCGCCATGAATGTGGACGTCAGCGCAGGATATTTGCCGGATTATACGTGGATCATCAGCGGTATGTTCCACGGTATGACGTGGAAAGATCCCTATGCCATTGATCTTTGCGAAACGCTGATTTCGTCAGACGAGCGGCTGGATGTGTTTGCCATGCCGGA
>CAMVNL010000376.1 GCA_947168785.1 uncultured Clostridia bacterium
TAGGCAATAGGCAATAGGCAATAGGCAATAGGTTGATGCCTCACGCTGCTCTCTAATCACTAACCACTAATCACTAATCACTAACTACTAACCACTAACGCACAATTGCTGGAAAGCTTTTGAATAATAATCAGGAGGAACAAACATGAACAAGACAGAACTCATCAGCGCTGTGAAAGAAAAGACCGGTCTTACCGGCAAAGACGCTGAGGCCGCCGTTAAGGCTGTTTTTGACTCTGTTTCTGAGGCTCTTGCAAAGGGCGACAAGGTTCAGCTGATCGGTTTCGGTACGTTTGAAGTACGCGAGAGAGCTGCCAAGGAAGCCCGCAATCCGAGAACCGGCGAGACCATCAAGGTCGACGCTACCAAGGTTCCCGCCTTCAAAGCCGGCCAGGCTCTTAAAAACGCTGTCAAATAATTGGCAGGTGTGATCCCAATAGCAAAAAAGAACCGCGTTCGTATTGAACGCGGTTCTTTTAATACAGATCTGTGTTAAAAAGCGAATGGGATCAGCCTTCCGTAGAAGCAGCTGCGTCAGTCGCGGTAGCTTTGCTGCCGAGGCTGGCGAGCTTCTCGATTACATTCATGATGATGTTGATGATTCTCTCAAGAAAACCGATGAAAGTATCGATATAGGCATAGTCGTGATCCTTGTTGACAAGAATACCGGATGCTTTTTTCATTTGTTTCACCTCTTTGTCAGTTATTGCAGCTTAAATTGCAGTGTCATGATAGCATATTTTCAGAGCGAATTCAATATCATTTTGAAGAAATTATTGAATTGTTCACATTTTTGGCGTAATTATACAATTATTTTTGATGAATCTGTGTAGAATACTCATTGCAAGCGGAAAACGAAAAAAACCGATGGCGTACCATCGGCTTTTTAGCCCTCTTTGGAGGGCTAAAATCGGAAGCCGGAAACTCCCGACCCGCAGAAATCAGGCGTCCGCTTCGTCGCCCTTCAACTTTGCAAAGAATTCCTTCAGCGCGTTGATAAGCATAGTCAAATACTCAACAAACATATTGATATAATCGACGGTTGACATCCTTTTCACTCCTTTCCGTAATGGATAAAAATACAGAGAAAAACTTTACTGTCCCTTGTGATCGATCGCGTATTTAATCTTGGCGAAGAAATCCTTCACCATGTTGATGATCTCCGCAAGCCATTCGGACCAACCCGTCAGAAACTCGCCGATCTCTTTTGCGTCTTTTTTGTTTCCAATACCGGCAATGATTTCGTCAAAACCGGTAATCTCTTCGTAACGGCCGCTGCCGTTGCCGCTGCTACTGCTCATTGATTGCACCTCTTTACTGGAATTTATAACAAAATAAATTATCTTGCATACTAATATTATCACGCCTTCGCAAGCAATGCAAGCAAAAAAATGAATCTTAAAAAAGATTAACATATTTGTCACAATTGAACCACAATTGATCCGAAAAAAAGAAAAACGGCGACGAAAAAGAAGCCGGTTTGGCTCTTTACAATCCGGCGCGATTGCGGTAGAATGGGCAAAAAGAAAGCGGAAAGGAGTCGACGATGGAAATCCTTTTTGAAGACGGTCAGATCGCGGTGATCGTCAAACCGGCGGGCATGGCTTCTCAATTGACGCCCCGGGGCAACGACTGCGTGACCGCGCTGCGGGCGCACACCGGGGGCGAGATCTTTGCCGTTCACCGGCTGGATACCCCCACCACCGGCGTGATGGTTTACGCGAAAACAAAAAAAGCGGCCGCCTTTCTCTCAAAAGAGATAGCGGAAGGCCGCTTTCAGAAAGAATATCTGGCGCTGGTCCACGGCCGCCCGGAAGACCCTTCCGGCAACATGGAGGACTGGCTTTTCAAGGACGCGCGCAACAAGACGTACGTGGTAAAGCGGGAACGCAAGGGCGTCAAAAAAGCGATTCTGTCCTATGAAACGCTGCAGACCCGCGCCGATGAAACCTACGGCACGCTGTCTCTGGTCCGCATCCGGCTGCAGACGGGCCGCACGCACCAGATCCGGGTGCAGTTCGCCTCCCGGAAAATGCCCGTTCTCGGCGACGGCAAGTACGGCGCAAAGGATAACGCCCCGTTCCTTGGCCTGGCCTGCTGCCGCCTGACCTTCCGCCACCCGGCGACGGGGGAGGAGATGACCTTTACCCATATGCCCGCGGAATTCCATGAAAAGGCGGCAGGCCTTGCCGACTGATCGGCGTAAGAGGGAAATAGGGGTTTGTCTCGCTGATTCTATGGCAGCAACAAATCCCTTTTCAGCCTCAATATTTCTCCATCTGTTCCACGCCCAGCACGAACACGGTGGCGCCGCCGACGGTCACGTCGTTGGCCAGCGCCCCCTCCGCGAAGCCGCGGCCGAAGGATTCGGTGGTGGCGGCCTGATGGGTGCGGGTGTGGGAATACCGGGAAATGATCTGCTTGGCGGTCTCCACCCGGTCGTCCTCGGTGCCGATCAGAAAGGTGGTGTTGCCCACCATCAGAAAGCCGCCGGTGGTGGATAATTTCGTGACGACAAAATTTTCTTTCGTCAGCGCGGTGGCCACCACGGCGCTGTCGTCGTTATTGACGATGGCGATCATCAGTTTCATTGCGTTTTCCTCCAATCAAAGTTTCGGCAGCAGCATTTTACGGCTGTTTTTGTCCAGCTGCCGGTAATCGGGTATTTCATATCGGTTGTCGTTGGCGTCCCGGATGAGCACGCGCCCGTCGTAAAGGGGCTTGACCGAGGCGATGTGGTTGCGGATCTCAAAGGTGATCACGCCCTTGTCCGTTTCCGCCGTCCACATCCAGATCTTGAATTTTTCCGTCATTTTGAGGAACCGGGTGATCTTCGGGATCATATAATAATCGTCCAGCGCCTTTTGCAGCACTTCCTTTGATTCCGGGATCAGCGTGTCGATATTGCGGATCACCGCCACCTGATCGCCGTTTTCGTCCAGCAGCGCGATATATTTGTTCATACCGGACCGGGGAAAGAGCCTGTGGGGCTCCAGACCGGTCTTTTTTTCTTTGGT
>CAMVNL010000377.1 GCA_947168785.1 uncultured Clostridia bacterium
TTGGTCTCCAGCAGTTCGCCCAGCTTCTTGACCTGCTTTTTCATTTTCAGCAGGCGCGGAATCTTGAGGATATTTTTCTTGGGCTCGAAGGGCTCGATAATGTCTCCCGCCGCGTTCTTATAGTTGCGGTTGAGCTTGGGGCCGTCGTGGGTGATGCCGCAGAACTCTTCCACGTCGTGAACGGCATAGTAGGAGGGCACGCCCATGATGGCGCCCATTTCGTAACGCCGGCCATTGTAGTGGGGGGACCAGCACTTGCCGCCGACGCGGTCAAGACGTTCGAGAATCGTGTAGTTCTCATAGCCCTTCTTCTCCAGATACATGCCGGCGGACAGGCCTGCGGGGCCGCCGCCTACGATGCAGATGCGAATGTTTTTGTCCATACCAATTCCTCCGTAATAATGATTGAGATTGGGATTTCGCAGTTGTGAATAAATCATGAATGATTTAACAATTTGATTATATACGCTTTCCGCAATAAAATCAATCCGTTTTTTACAATTTGCATAAATCTTTTTTTACACAAAAGACGATAATTGTAAATTTTTATGAACAATAATTTCAATTTGTGCGACATTTTATACAACAAATAAACAGATTAATCAGTTTTCTTTTCGGAACATTTCACCGTAAACTCTTTCTTTTTTGAAAAAACCGTGATATAATGATGAAGAAAATTGACAAAGGGGGCCGATCCATGCGTTTTCACAGCTTTGAGGAAATGCTGACGTACTATGCGCGCCTCTCACCGGACAGGCCCGCCTTTCTGACGGAGGGCGGCGAGACCCCTGTGCGGGTTTCCTACGGTTTTTTCCTCCGGGACGTGGCAGACCGCGCGAAAGAGCTGGAAGCCACCGGCAAGACCTGCCTCGGGATCTTCTGCGACGGCACTTATGATAATATCGTGGAGGTCTTCGCCGCCGTGAAAGCGGGTCTTCAGACGGTGCTGCTGAACGAGAACGCCTCACCCGATCAGGTGACGGCGGCGGATACCGACTGCCTTTGGGGCGACGAGGAGCTGACGGCGGAGTATTCCACCGCCCTGACGAAGGGGCCGGAGAAGCGCACCGGAAACGTCCTCTTTTTCACCTCCGGTACCACCTCGAAGACCAAGGCGGTGACGCTGACAGAGGAGAGCCTCTGCGCCAGCGCCTATAACGGCGGCGCGCTGCTGCCCCTCTCCCCCGATGACGTTCTCATGTGCATGCTGCCGCTGGACCACGTGTTCGGCTTTGTCTGCGGCGTGCTGTGGGGGCTTTCCTGCGGGGCCACCGTGGCGCTGGGCCGCGGGCCGCGCCACTATTTTGACGACATGGCCTATTTCCGCCCCACCGCCCTTTCCGCCGTGCCCATGCTGGCAGGCTTTTTGCTGCAAAAGCGGCTGCTGAACCCGGAACTGAAGCTGGTTCTCATCGGCGCGGGGGAATGCCCCCCGGCCATTCCTTCCGCGCTGCGGCAGATGGGTGTGAGAGTCAGCTGCGGCTACGGGCTGACGGAGACCAGCTCCGGCGTGGCCCTGTCTCTCGGCGAGGACACTAACCTTATGACCGTCTGCCCCGACGACCGCATTATGATCGCGGAGGACGGGGAGATTCTGATTGAAAACAACGCCTGCATGATGCGTGGCTATTATAAAAATGATAAGGACACCGCCGCCGCGCTGAAAGACGGCGTGCTGCACACCGGGGACCTTGGGTCGTTGGACCGGGAGGGTCGGCTGCGGATCCTGGGCCGGAAAAAGGAGATGCTGGTGCTTTCCGACGGGACGAAGGTCTTTCTGCCGGAATACGAGCAGACCCTCCGCGCCGCGCTGGGGGACCGGGACTTCGCCGTGATCGGTATAGAAGGCTCCGTCGCGCTGGTGATCAGCGGCGACGAAACGGAGAAAGACGCGGTCAACGCGCTTTTGCAGGAAGCGCTGCGGACCGTACCGCTGGGGCAGCGCCCCAAAATGATTCTATTTGTACCCTACCCGCTGCCGCGCACGGCGACGGGCAAAATAAAGCGTTGGGAACTCCAACAGAAAGTGGGAAAACGATGACAAGACAGGAGATCATGAACCGCACCATTGAGATCGTGCACGAGTGCGTGCCGGAGACGGAAGAACAGGAGCTGAAGGAAAGCACCGTCATCAACACCGATACCGCCATCGACTCCATGGGCTTCACGCTGATCATCTGCCGGCTGGAGGCGACCTTCGGGGTGAAGATTCCGGACCGCCAGTGGCAGAAGCTCTATACGCTGGGCGACGTGGTCAGCGCCATTGAAAAGAGACTGAAATAAAATGAAAGACTATTATGAGCAGGCCTATACCGTCCTGTCCTCCGATACGGACGCCTTACAGCGAATGCGGCTGAGCAGGCTTTTCACGCTGCTGCAGGAGGCTGCCATCGCCCACACAACGGAATTAGGTTTCGGGCGGGAGAAGACGCTGGATAAGGGGTATTTGTGGGTCATCACGGTGCAGCAGGCGCTTATCAGCCGCCTGCCGCGCTACGACGAGAGGATCACCGTGGCCTCCGTGCCGGGGGAGATGATGCATGTGTTCTACCCCCGTTATTACCGCATCGCCGACGAAGAGGGCAACGAGCTGCTGAACGCCGCCGCCCTGTGGGCGCTGATGGACAGAGAAAAACGCGCCACGGTCTTTCCGGAGGAATCCGGCGTGGTGATCGAGGGAACGACCCCCGACGGGCAGGTCTTCTACCCCCGCCCGCCGAAGATGCCCCAGAACGGCGAAAGCACTCTGTTCACGGTCCCTTACAGCTATACGGACCTGAACGGCCACATGAACAACACCCGCTATTTCGATCTGGCGGAGGACCTGATGCCGGAAGAGCTGCGAAGGGCCGAGATCAAGGAGATCTCCGCCGAGTTTTCAGCCGAGGCCAGATACGGCGATGAGATCACCGTCACGTCGGAAGTCAGGGACAGCACCTTTTTGCTTGCGGGTGCCGGGGAAAAGCGGCTGTTCCGGATCGGGATGAGGTACGACGTTTAATGCGGAATTGCATC
>CAMVNL010000378.1 GCA_947168785.1 uncultured Clostridia bacterium
ATGCATACCGAAAATCCGCGGGTACTGAAAAATCTGATCAAGCAGCTGGCGCCTTACGTGGAGGAGCGGGCGGTGGAGATCCCGGAGTGGGTCAGCTGGACCGGCGTACACACTGCGCCGAATCATATCGAGCTGGACGATAAGCCGAAGACCGTGATGCGCTTCGGCGACCGCTACGACGTTGGCTACGACGACACCCGCTATTTTGAGGCGGAGGTGACCGTGCCGGAGGACTTCGCCGGGCGGCGGGTGTATCTCGTCATCGACTTCGGGGGCGAGGCCCTGGTGCGGATCAACGGGAAGATCGTGGGGGCGGTCAGCTCCCGGGAGGGGGGCGGCTGGGTCTGCCGGGACGCCATCCTCTTCCCCGACGGTCTCAAAGCCGGGGAACGGCTTTCCATCCAGTGCGAAAACGCCGTGGACTGCGGAAGCTTCTGCGACCACGCCATGGCGGGCGAGACCCACATGACCTACACGCTGAAAACCGCCAAGCTGTCCCTTATCAACGAGGCGGCGGAGAGCTTCGATTTCGACATGCGCTGCGCCTGGGACGCCTATGAAACCACGGCGGACAAGGTGGTGGCCAAACGCCTTTATAACGCCATCGACGACGCCATGCACATGGTGGATTACGACATGGGCAAGGAGGCATTCTACGCCTCCGTGCCCGCCGCCGCGGCGCGGTTCTGGGAGGAGGCGGAAAGGATCCGCTTCGCCACCCCCGGCGAGGTGGTCATGGCGGGCCACAGCCACCTGGATATCGCGTGGCTGTGGACGGTGCGGGAGCTGAACCGCAAGACCGCCCGCACCTTCAGCAACAATCTGGCCCTGATGGACGTTTACCCGGACTTTCACTTCACCCAGAGCCAGGCCATCGTCTACTGGTTCATGAAGGAGCGGTACCCGGAGATCTTCGAGCGGGTGAAGGAGAAGGTGAAGAGCGGCCAATGGGAGATCACCGGCAACACCTGGGTGGAGGCGGATACCAACATCGCCTCCGGCGAGAGCCTTGTCCGCCAGCTGCTCTATGGGCGGGAGTTCTTCCTGAAGGAGTTCGGCGTTTCCTCCGATATCTACTGGCTGCCGGACTGCTTCGGCTTCACCGCCGCCCTGCCACAGATCATCAGAAAATCCGGCATGAAGTATTTCTTCACCGCCAAGCTGAACGGCAACGACACCAACGAGTTCCCCGTTTCCGTGTTCCGGTGGCGCGCCCACTCCGGCGACGAGGTGCTGGCCTATATGCAGAAGATGAGCTACAACGGCGAGGGCGACGCCCTGTACGTGACCGACGTGCGGCAGAAGAACCGGCAGAACGATCTGGTGGACGCCAGCCTCGGCTGCTTCGGCTACGGCGACGGCGGGGGCGGCTGCACCTACGCCATGGTGGAACGGCTGCGCCGCCTGCAAAAGCTGCCGGGCATGCCGCAGGTGAAGATGGGCAAGGCCAGGGAATTTTTCACCGTCGCGGAGCGGGCGGCGGAGGACCTGCCCGTGTGGGACGGGGAGATGTACTACGAGAACCACCGGGGCACCTTCACCAGCCAGGCGTTTATCAAAAAGAACAACCGCCGGGGCGAGTTCGCCCTGCGGAATATCGAGATGATCGGGCTGCTGGCGGGCGACTACCCCGCGCAGGAGCTGGACGAAGCGTGGCGGCTGCTGCTGCAAAATCAGTTCCACGACATCCTCCCCGGCACCTCCATCCATGAGGCCGTGGAGGACACCCGGGCGGATTACCGGCGGCTTGAGGGCATGTACGCCGCCATGAAAACCCACCGGCTGGCAGCCCTGACGAAGCAGGCGGCGGGGAAAGACCCCTGCGTGGTGGTGTGGAACTTCCACACCCATCCGCTGACCTCTATGGTGACGGCAGACGTGCCGGAGGGCTTCACCGGCGTTTGCGACGAGAACGGCAGGGCCATGAAAGCCGCCGTGAAGGACGGCAAGCTGTCCTTCATCGCCGAGGACGTGCCGGGGCTGGGGTATAAGGTCTTTACCCTGACGAAGGAAACCGGCGGGGCCCGCGTGACCGCCACGAAGACGCTGCTGGAGAACGAATACCTGCGGGTAGCCATCGACGAAAACGGCCTGCTCGACTCGGTTTACGACAAAGAGAACTGGCGTGAGACGCTGAGCGGCAAGGGGAACCTGCTGACCATCTCCCACGACAAGCCCATCCATGAAAGCGCGTGGAATCTGGAATCCGACTACAAGATGAAGATGTGCCCGCTGACAGAGGCGGTCAGCATTGAAGTCACCGAAAGCTCCCCCGTGAAGGGCGAAGTCACCGTAGTACGGCGGTTCAACGAATCCGCCATTACCCAGCGGATCTCCCTGAAGGCCGGCTGCCGGACGCTGGACTTTGAAACGGAAGTGGACTGGCGCGAGCGGGAGAAGGTGCTCAAAGCCGAGTTCCCGGTGAACGTGCGGGCCCGCTATTCCACCTTCGAGATCGCCCACGGGGCCATCGAGCGGCCCACCTACGCCAACAACCCCTTTGAAAAGGCCATGTTCGAGTGCTGCGCCCACAAATGGACCGACCTTTCCGAGGGCGGCTGGGGCGTAAGCCTGCTGAACGACTGCAAATACGGCTACGACCTGACCGGAAGCGTCATGCGCATCACCCTGATGCGCGGCCCCGTCTGCCCCGACCCCAAGGGGGATATCGGCCTCAACACCTTCACCTACCGCCTCTACCCCCACGCGGGGACCTGGCGGGACGCGGACACGGTGAGCGAGGCCTTCCGCCTGAACCTGCCGTTGGAGGCTTACTGCGCGACAGACGGCACCGGCGAGGGGGGCGAGAAAGCCTTCCTGTCCGTCTCCGCCCCCAACGTGATCGTGGACGCGGTGAAGATGGCCCAGGACGGCGACGGGGTGATATTGCGGATGTATGAGGCCGAGGGCCGCCGGGGGGACGTGACCGTGATCCTGCCGGAGGCGGTGACAAGCGTCGCGGAAAACAACGTGATGGAGGAACCGGCGGGAACCTGCCTCACCCACGAGGG
>CAMVNL010000379.1 GCA_947168785.1 uncultured Clostridia bacterium
AGACGGCGTACAGCACGTTGGTTTTTTGCTGCCGGTTGATCTCCCTGCGCATGTAGCAGGGGTAATCGGCACTGATAAGTTTATTTTTTCCGCCCAGCGTGTTGGGGTGGGCGGGGAAGTTCAGGTACCAGGTCTCCGCGCCGCCGTCCTCCGGCACGAAGCGCAGGCGGTGCAGCAGGGCCTTGCTGAAATAAGGCTCCCGCCACCGGTGCAGCAGCTCCGGGGCTTCGATATTTCCGTAGTAAAGCTTTCCGGGGCGGCGGTCTTTCCAGGCCTCCTCGCACAGGGCTTGCAGCGTCTCCTTCAGCCGTTTCATATAGGCCTTGTCCTTGCCGGATTTCGGCAGCACGCCCCAGTAGCCCATGGTGTCCACCCCCGCGTGGGTGTGGGTGCAGCTGACGGTGATATGGCGGCAGCCGCTCTTTTCGCAGAAAAAGGACAGGCTGTCGCGCAGCTCCTTGATCTCATAGCCCGTCAGGCCGATCAGGTCGCAGCTGATAAGGATGATCCCGTCGCCGTCCCCGCAGCCGAGCCACATGGCGCTGGCCGTCAGCGGGTCCAGAAAGCCTGTGATGCGCTTGGCGATATTGTACCCCGCCATCCAGTAGGGGTGGGTTTTATAGTTGGCGGGCGTGATGTCCCGCGTGGCGAAGCCCACATAGAAGCTGCCGTTTTCGGCTTCCAGCCGGAGCTTGTCGCCGTCCGGCAACTGCGGAACTGGTCCGTTGCCCCTTTCAGCGGCCTTTTTCAGCGAAAAATCGCGCGCAAAGCCGTACAGCGCGTCGGTCGCGTTCATCGTTCGTCACCTCTTTCAGTGAATGTCACATCGGCAGCTCTTCATGTTACATTATTCAGTATATATAATCTTTGCGGACATTTCAATCGGTTTGTGTAAAAAATGATTGACTTATGAAAATGAGTAATGGGCAGAAGATGGATTGTTTTTTAATCCTGCCTTTTATCTTGCCAATGCGCGTCCTCCCGGACGGTCAGGCGCTCCGGTGTGACGCGGCAGGGGAGGCAGAGCACCTTTACCCCCGCCTTTTTTGCCGCCGCCAGCGCCTGGGCAAAGGCCGGGTGGGTGGCGGCGTTGGGGTGGACCTCCGTCACGCCCTCCGTCTGGATCACAAATGCGATCGCCGCGTGAAAGCCCTCTTTTTGCGCCTTTATCAGCTCATGGATGTGCTTCACGCCCCGCAGTGTCGGCGCGTCGGGGAAGTATCCCACGCCGCCGATTTCCAGCGTGCAGCCCTTGACCTCCAGCAGATACCGGCTTCCGCCCTTTTCCATGTAAAAGTCGATGCGGGAATCCCCGTACCGGTATTCCGGCGTCACGGCGTCGAAGCCCTCCTTTGACAGCCATTCCCGCAAAACGGCGTTGGGGGCCTGTGAGTCGATATTGAACAGGCTGCCGCCCTCTTTCCTGACGGCGATCAGGTCGTATTTCGTCTTCCGTCCCGGCGTTCCGGGGGCGGTCAGATAAACTAAAGCGCCGGGTTTCAGCAGCTCCCGGCAGCGGCCCGTGTTCTTGACGTGTACCGTCTCCGTCTTGCCGTCGAGGCGGACCCGCGCGATAAAGCGGTTGGGCCGTTCCAGAAAGACCGCCGGGGTGATCTCCGGATAGGTCATGTCAGCACAGAGAGCATCTGCGCCGGGTTTTCCGCTGCCTTCATCTTGCTGAAGGCTTTGACGATCATGCCGGCTTCGTCGATGAGGTAGGTGGTGCGCACCACGCCCATGGTCGTCTTGCCGTAGTTTTTCTTTTCCTTCCACACGTCGTAGGCCATGAGCACGGTCTTCTCCGGGTCGGACAGAAGGGGAAAGGGCAGCCCGTATTTTTCCTCGAATTTCTTATGGGAGGCGACGGAATCCTTGCTGACGCCCAGCACCACCGCGTCTTTTTCCCGGAACTGCGGGTACAGCTCCCCAAAGGCGCAGGCCTGCTTCGTGCAGCCCGCCGTCATGTCCTTGGGGTAAAAATACAGGATCACCTTTTGTCCCCTGTAATCCGAAAGGCGCCGCAATGTGCCGTTCTGATCCTCCAGCGCGAAATCCGGCGCGATGGTTCCGATGGTAAGCATAGTAGATTCCTCCAGTTTGTCGATTATGATGGAATGATCATTGATGGTAGCACGGCGCATTGCGCCGTCTGGTGTGTCCGGTATAAATCACCGAATGGCAGCGAAATAACTGTTCCCGTAGAATTATTACACAGATGGAAAGCAATTCATTATGGGAAAACGTCAGACGGCGCAATGCGCCGTGCTACCTGATGAAACTTTCCCTCATGAGCGGCACCGAGGCGCCGCGCTACGATTACCTGACCGCCGTCACGTTTCCGCTGTCCTGTCCGACGAAGAAGGTGTACTCCTCCTCCGGATACCACGATTTGGTCTCCGGGTCGTAGAAGCGCAGGTCGTCTTTGTTGACCGTCACGGTCTCCCTGACGGTCTCTCCGGCGGGGACGAAGACCTTTTTGAAGCCCTTGAGCAACTTCACCGGATGGTTTCCCTTGGCTCCCGCATAGACCTGCACCACGGTTTTGCCGTCTCGCTTGCCCGTGTTGCGGACGACCAGCGAGATGTTCACCGTATCGCCGTCGTCGGTCACGCCGATATCGTCATATTCGAAGGCTGTGTAGGAAAGCCCGAAGCCGAAGGGGAAGGCCGCCTGTTTGTGCTCTTTGTCCAGCAGGGTATAGCCGTGGTAATAGCCGTAGGTGATATTTCTCGTCTTGTCGCCGGGGAACAGAAAGTCGGGGTAGTCCTCTTCGCTCTTTGCCATGGTGAAGGGCAGGTGACCGCTGGGGTTCTCTTTGCCGGAGAGCAGCTCCGCCAGGGCGCTGCCGCCCTCCATGCCGGCGTAGAAGGAGTGGAGGATGGCGTCGGCCCCGTCCTTCCATTCCTCGATGATATAGGCGCTGCCGCCAATGATGTTGACGATCACCCTGTCGAAGGTCCCGCAGGCGCGGCGGATCAGGGCGACCTC